>CAJOOL010000034.1 GCA_905236115.1 uncultured Endomicrobiia bacterium | reverse complement strand
AGCAATATTTTTTTCGGCATCTTCGGAAAGTAAATCCGTTCCCGTTGCCCAGTAGTCCGTATCGGATAAAGATACATTATACAAAGTCGGCAAAATATCTGTATGGGAACCGACAACGGAAGTATTAATTTTTTTATTTGCTCTTAATTTTTTCGGAATATACAGATAAAACGGCACGCTCATTTCGTCAAGCTTTCTTTCCAAAGGATAAGTAAACGTGCTCCAAAAATTATGGTCGCCGGTTATTGCAACAATGGTATTTTCACCGTACTTTGAATTCTTCAATTTTGTCAAAAATTCGCCGACCTTTTGACAGGAATACTGATAAGTTGCAAATCTCATAGACGAGAGTTTTCTGTCGCCTGTAATATCTTTGTTCAATTCTTCATTTATTTCCAAAGGATAAGGTTTTTTATAATTACCCGGCAAAGAATACGGCGGATGGTTGGATGTGGTCATTACATAAATAAATTTTTTGCTGTCGTTTTCGTCCAAGAATTTCAGTATATAGTCAAAAAGATATTCGTCAAAAACACCCCACTGATTTCTTTCATATTCTTTCGGCATAGAGCCCTCACCGATAACATTATCAAAGCCGACATTAGGCATATAAGAAGTGCAGTTCCGCCAGCCGGAATTTCCGCCGTACATAAAAGTTGTTTCATACCCGCTTCTTTTATACGGCATAGGTCCGGTATAAAAATATTTGTTGTATGCGTATTTTGACTGACATAAAAAATGTGATAAAGGAAGCCTTGCAATGTTTGTTATTGCAGATTCCAAACTTCCGATTGTTCCCATATTGGCAGGTAAAAATTTATAGAAAACTATATCTTCGTCCAGATGTTTTTTGAACTCGCCCAGCACGTTAAACGCCGGGCTGTTATAGTGCATCAAATCCGTTCCCAAAGATTCCATCATTATAAAAATAACATTAGGTTTTATTTCTTCTATATCCTTGTTATATTTCGTTTTTTTCAACAAAGAATTTTCGGGTTTTTCTTTATCAATTTCTGAAACGTCCGTGTCTGTAAAATCCGCAAAAGCCTGTGCCATATTTTCTTTGGAATATCCCGTCTGCCCGATGTAGTCTCTGTCATTTTCTTTTGAACGGGCTTCTATCGCCGCCTGCAGAGTATAAATACCGTTTATGGCAACTTTATTTATAAATGTGTTTGTGGAAATTTCCGCATTGTCTACACCGAGAGGAAACAACCCGAAAGAACCTCTTGCAAGAATGAAGTTCAAACCCATTAAACAAACAGCGGCAATAATCTTAACATAAATTTTTGTTTTGCTTAAATAAAAACCGATAATTTTTCTTTCGGCAAAATATTTAACTAAAAAATATACCGCAGCAAAAATTGATATAAAACCGAGTGCCACTAAAAATACGGGATAATTTTCGGCAATCGTAGAAAATAACGCCTGTGTATCGTCTTCAAAAACACCGAACATTAAGATGTTCATGTGATTTTGAAAATAAGAATAAAAACCGAAATCTATACACAACAGTGTTACTATTAGGCCGAAAAATACAGTATAATAATATTTCAAACTTCTAACAAATTTAATGAAAAGTTTTTGGCTGCCGATAAACCAAAATACTAAAAAAAATACCGTCACCAAAGAATTGATGTAAGCAAGCACCGCCGTATCATATCTGATACCTAAAACAAATGCCTGCAGTAAATCTCTGTAAGGTGCAAGGTTACTGACGCCTCCCGAATAATAGAATGCAAATATTATTCGGCAGGCGGTCATTACTGCCAAGAAGATGATATTTAAGAATATGATTCTTTTAAGAAATTTGGTTATCATTTCTGTTCATACTGCAATGTCTTTGTCGTAATATCGGTTACGCTTGAAGGTCCGAAGAACTGTATAGCTCCCGGGAACATATACATATCATTTAACGCCCAGTCTTTTCTTACTTTTGCAAATTCTTTAAACGGTTTTCCGTTAAGTTTTACAAGAGCTTTCTGTATAACGGGTTTATCTTTACCTTTTCTTTTTTCTATATTCATCATCATTGTTAAAGGTATTCCGCCGCATTTCCAGTCGGACGGTTTTTTAACAAGATTTTTAACGGAAGATAAATATCCAGACAAATTATTCACTACCAATGCCGCAGCGTTGTAACCCAAAGCATAAGTATAATTTGCATCAAAGTTTGACGGAACTCCGCATCTTCCCTCATAGCCGAAGAAATGATTTATTGTAGAAAATTTACCGTTATATTTTCCGGTTTTTTTCAAATCTTTTAATTTTTTGGAAACCATTTCAATAAGAAGTTTTTCCGTTTCAATTAAAGATACCTGAACGTTTCCGTGAGGATCTCTGTCCAGCATTAATTGAGCAGCAATGTTTTTCGGAAGAGAATTTAAAAGCGAAGCCAAATTTTTGGGAAGTTTTTCCGATATGAAAGAAATTTTTTCATCTACCGTATTCAGCTTGGCGACTTCGGCTTCATTTTCTGCAAGCAGGTCGTTAAGTGCGGCAATGAGAGCTTTCATTTCCGGGATAAATTCTATCAATCCTTCAGGCACCAAAACCACGCCGTAGTTTTTGCCGGCTTCGGCTCTTTTTACTACCAGATTTGCCAAATCGTCAACAATCTGTCCCAAAGTCATTTTCTTGGCCAAAACTTCTTCACCGATTAACACAACGTTAGGCTGAACTTTAAAACCGACTTCCAAAGTAATGTGAGATGCACTTCTTCCCATAAGTCTGATAAAATGCCAATATTTTCTTGCGGAATTTACGTCTCTGCAAATGTTGCCGACAAGCTCCGCATAAATTTTTGTTGCCGTATCAAAACCGAAAGATGCTTCAATATGTTCGTTTTTCAAATCGCCGTCAATGGTTTTAGGCACGCCGATAACGCAGACGCCCGTACCTTCTTTTTTCAAATATTCCGCCAAAAGTGCCGCATTGGTGTTGGAATCGTCTCCGCCGATAAATACAAGAGCATCCATTTTATTTTTCAAAATCGTTTCTTTAGCCTGTGCGAACTGTTCGGGTGTTTCAATTTTCGTTCTGCCGGACTGTATCATATCAAAACCGCCGGTATTTTTGTAATTGGCAATAACTTTGGATGTTATTTCCATGGTTTTATTTTCCAATATTCCGGAAGGTCCTCCGAGGAAACCTATAAGTTTATTTTTCGGATTTGCATTTTTCAAACCTTCAAGAAGTCCGAATATAACATTATGTCCTCCGGGAGCCTGACCGCCCGAAAGAACTACTCCTACCTTAACGGCTTTTTCGCAGACAACGGCATTTTTGCCTGCCTGAAAACTGACTACGGGCATACCGTAAGTTTTTTCAAAAATAGCTTTTATTTTGCCGAAGTCAGCAACGGATTTGGTTGCTTTCCCCAAAACGGGCTTAACGTTTGCTATTCCGTTTTTTAAAACATCGGGCAAAACCGGTTGAAATTTAAGTCTTTCTTTGTGCAGTTCGGAAATTGCACATTTACAGCTGCATTTCTGTGCCATAATAAAACTCCTGTAAATAAAATATTTTTTTGATTTTATTTTTTGATTTCCACTATTATACTATTTTTTGATTTAAATACAAAAAAGAAAAGACAGTCAGTTACAAATTTTTGTTTTTATCAAATCTATTTCCGTCTCATTTCAATCTTCAAAATTCTGTCCAAGCCGGAATAATCTTTAATTATTTGTGTCCGGGAAAAATCTTTAAACAAGTCCTTAATTTGTTCCGACAAACCGGAATTTAACTCCAGCAAAATAACGCCGTTTTCGTTCAAATAATTTTTGGCTTTTTGTGCTATGAGCTTATAAAAATAAAGACCGTTATCCGGGGCGGTAAGTGCAAGTTTCGGTTCAAAATACAGTTCTTTTTGCAGACATTTATATTCTGCTTCGGTAACATAAGGCGGGTTGGATAAAATAATATCAAACTTTCCTTTAATATTTTCAAAAATATCGGAACAAATAAAATTTATTTTTTCGGTTACGTTGTTAAGCCCGGCGTTGTGCCGTGCGGTTTTGAGTGCCTGTATGCTGATGTCGGATGCCGTAACGGAAATATTTTCATTAAAACAAGCGACAGACACCGCAATACAGCCCGACCCGGTGCATAAATCCAAACACGTTTTAAAATTATTTTTCTTTATAATATCGTTTGCCTTTTCAACAAGAATTTCGGTTTCCTGCCGAGGAATAAGAATATCGGGGGTAACGTTAAACTTCAAGCCCATAAATTCCGTAACGCCTGTTATATAAGCTACAGGTTTTCCCGTTATTCTTTCGGTTAAATATTTTTGAAATTTATCGTATTGTTCCTCGGTAATTTCCTGCGTGCGTAAAGTAACAAGATTTTTCCTTTCAATATTTAAAACATCACACAACAAAACTTCGGCATCAATTTTTGCTTCGGTTATATTGTGTGATGTTAAAAATTCTTGAGCCTCTTTCAATACGGTAAAAATATTTTTCATTTTTGACTTTATCATAATGAAGCGACACAGAAAAAACAGCAAAGTTTGAGGCGAAACGAAGTATTTCGGCGACCGCGGTGTGCCAAAGTGTGAGCGTAGCGAACGGGCACATAAGGGAGCCGAATACGATGGTACAGCCCAAAATTTGCTGTTTTTTCGCTGTAAATGTAATTTATTTATATACTTGCATTCTTCAGTTTTTCTTCGTTTTCACAGGAAATAAGTTTTTCTATAAGCTCGTTCAAATCGCCGTCCATAACTTCGGTAATATTGTATACGCTGAAACCTATCCTGTGGTCGGTAATTCTGTTCTGAGGGAAATTATACGTTCTTATTTTTTCGGATCTGTCGCCGGAACCCACCTGCTGTTTTCTGTCGCTTGAAAGTTTTCTTTCCTGCTCCAGCATTTTTTCTTCGTAAAGTTTCGCTCTTAAAACTTTCATTGCTTTGGCTTTATTTTTTATTTGGCTTCTTTCGTCCTGACACGAAACCACAAGCCCCGTAGGTAAATATGTAATTCTTATGGCAGAGTCGGTTTTATTTACATGCTGTCCGCCTGCACCGCTTGCCCTGT
>CAJOOL010000033.1 GCA_905236115.1 uncultured Endomicrobiia bacterium | reverse complement strand
TGGAAAGACCGCTCCGTCAGAAAGTTTGCCGATGCCATGGGCGAAGATTTGCAGAAAATAGAAGAGCTCAACGCCGCAGACGGCATAAGCTGTAATAACAAAGAACTTTTTGACAGAGTAAGACGGCTGAAAAAAGACGGTATGCTTGTGCCCAAAGAAGAGCTGCTTGACGGAAAAGAACTTATGGAATATTTTCAAAAGCCGGCAGGAATATGGATAAAGCATGCTAAAGAGCATATAAGAGAACTTCAGACGGTTAATCCGAAAATTACCAAAATACAGGCACTTGAAGAGCTGAGAAAAACGCTGAATAATTCCGAACAAAAATACTGATGCGGATTTTGCCTGTTGATGCCGGTTGGTATTTTTCCGGAACTGAAAACTTTTTAAAAAAAATCATTGAAAATATAACGGATATAAGCTATAATACTGTTATGGAGAAAATATATGCAGGATAATTCTGAAAATTTACAATCATCGCAAACGCAAAGCCAAACTTACGATGTCGCAGGGCTTATAATCGGCGGCATTGCGGGGCTGGTTGTTTCTTTTTTTGGTATTGTTAATTTTCTTATGGGAGTTATTTTGGGGATGTTTATCGGGCTGGTAGCAGGGACGTTTATAAAGAAAAAAGAATAGAAACGCCACGGAAATTATAAATTAAATTAGCGGCGGCTTTGCGGGGAGCAACGAAGTTGTGACTAAGCAATCTTGTCGTTATAAATTGTAAATTGTTTTTCGGGGAGAAACAATGACCATTGATTATAAAAAAATTATAAGTTCTTTTATAGAAAAACTTGTTGAAGAGCTGGAATTTTATCCGGAAAAATATTCGGTAAAATTTCATAAAATATTAACGCAGCAATACAGAAAAGAACTTGATAAAATGATAGATCAGTACTCTTCCAACATTGCTTACAATCCGTCAAACGCTTCCGTTTATTATAACAGAGGCCTTTTATATAACAAAAAAATGTCGTATCAGGCGGCGGTCGCAGAATTTACAAAAGCAATAGAATTTGATAACAATTTTACTTTTGCATACATCGCCAGGGGCGAAACTTACGTGTTCTTAAACGAATACGAACTTTCCGAGAAAGATTTTCAAAAAGCCATAGAATTAAACCCGAAAAATCCCACCACTTACGTCAGTTTGGGAAACATAAAAATTATACATCAGGAATTTAAAGAAGCAATAGATTATTTCACCAAAGCCATAGAACTTAACGCCGATATTGAGTCCGCATATTACGGCCGAGCCATGGCATACAGAGGTCTGTCGGATTATCAAAATGCGTTGAAAGATTTTTCAAAAGCCGTAACTTTAAACCCTAAAGACAGCTATGCTTTCTGCAACAGGGGTATAACTTATGCCAATATGGAACGCATTGACGAAGCGATAAAAGATTTTGACGAGGCTTTAAAAATTCAGCCGAAAGATATTTTCGTTTTAAATAACAGAGGTCTGTCTTACAGAAAAAGACTGGAAGAAGAAAAAGCCGAGAAAGATTTTAAAGCGGCAACGGAAATAATGCCGGAAGACAGCTATGCTTACTATAATTTGGGTAACTTATACAGAGAGCAGGGGCTGGACGATAAGGCATTGAAACTTTATGACGAAGCCATAGATTTGGACTATTCTTTTGTTCCGTCATACATTGCAAAAGCCGATATTCTTTTAAAGAGGCAGGATTTAAGAAAAGCAAGCGAAAATATTTATCAGGCTGTGGAATTTATGCCGGAAAATTATGTCTGTTATACTCTTTCCGGTTATATTCATTTTCTTTTGCAGGATTATAAAACGGCACTTGAAAATTTTAAATCCGCCGTTAAATATGACCTGCACGATAACAGAGAACTGTTGTATGCCTGCGGACTTTCCTGTTATATGAATAATGATTTTTTCGGGTCGGAAAAATATTTTTCTCAGGCTTATGAAAAATCTTTTTACGCACCGGAAATGCTGTATGCCAAGGCAATGAGCCTTTTGCATATTTGTAAATATGACCAATCCGCAGCATGTTTTAGCGAGCTGCTGGAAAAAAACGATTCTTATATAGAGGCTTATTATAACAGAGGTTTGGCGTGTATACAGATTTCAAATTATGAACAGGCGGCAAAAGATTTTGAAAAGTGTATTCAGTCGCATTTTTCTGTCGCCGAAAGCAGTTTCTATCTGGGATTGTGTAATTTAAAATTCAATAAATATGAAGTTGCGTTGGATAAGTTTGATAATGCCGTTGCACTTGATTACAAAAATACCGAAGTTCTAAAAAACAGAGCTTATGCGTTGAAAGAGCTGAAACAATACAGGCAGGCTTTGGCGGATTATAATGAGGTGCTGGAGTCAAATTCCAAAGACATTGAATCTTATCTTTTCAGAGCGGAAATTCTTCTGGATTTAAAAGCTTATGAAAAAGCCGAAGCCGACATCAATAAAGTTCTTTCGCTTTCTTCCTATAATCAAAGAGCAGTTTTTTTAAATGCCAAGCTGAAATTTTTAAAACAGGATTACGAAAAATGTATTGATACTGCCACGGACTTTTTAAAGAACGATTCCGAAAATTTGGAGTGTCTTGAGCTCAGAGCCGAAGCATACATTATGCTGTATAAGTTTCCCAAAGCTTATGTTGATTATACGCACATGATACAGAAAGAGCCGGACAATATTAATCTGTATGTAAAGAGAATAAAACTTTACATAAAAATGAACAAATATACCGAAGCGTTGAATGATATAGAATTTGTTATTAATAAAGATAAAGAAAATGTTTATGCGTATTTTTATAAGGGAATAATAAAAAGGAACAGCGGTGACGTTATTGAAGCGTTGAAAAATTATGATATTGCTTTAAAGCTGCTTTCGGCAAATAAAGTTGTGGATTTGGATTTCAATCTGCTGGATATAAAAGAATATTTTATTGCCAAACAGGAAGAACCTCAGCCGGAAACTGAAAATAAAGCTGAAACTAAAAAAACCAGCTCCGAACCCGAAACCACAAAAGAAGCCGAAACTGCCAATGCCGTCATTGCGAGGAGCGATAGCGACGAAGCAATCTTGAAAGCTGAAGAAAAAATTGAGAGGAAAGAAGATATTAAAGCCGAACCGAAACATAAACCCGAAGAAGAAATAAAAGAGAAAATTAAACCCAAAACAGAAGAAAAACCGAAGAAGACGGAAGATAATAATGCCGTCATTGCGGAAAGTGTCAATAACGAAGCGAATATTACAAAAGATAATAACAGCGTCATTGCGAGGAGCGATAGCGACGAAGCAATCTTGAAAATACAAGAGCCGAAACCCGAAGAAAAGCCGAAAGCCGAAGAACCGAAGCCCGAACCGCAGGAAGATTTGTCAACAATAAAAGGCCTTACCAAAGCCATAAAAACCGACAGCAAAAATTCTTCTTATTATCAAAAAAGAGCGGATTTGTATTTTGCCGAAAACAAATATAAAGACGCCTTAAACGATTACGAAAAAGCCGTAAAATTTTCAAAACAGAAAGATATAAATCTTTTCATAAAATTATCACAAACTTACACCGAGCTGAAAAAATATAAAGACGCTGTAAATTTTTCTTCCAAAGCAATAGAACTTGAACCGGAAAACTCGCAGCTTTATTACAACAGAGCACTGCTGTATCAATACAGAAAAGAAAACGAAAAATATTTGAAAGATATGAACCGTGTTTTGGAACTTGATACGCAGAATAAACAGGCTTATACATCTTTAATAAATTATTATTTCAAAAATTTAAAATATGAACAGGCTTTAAAATATATTGAAAAATGTCCGAACTTTACCGACGACGACACAAATAAATATCTTCTTGCAAAAATAAATTTCAATCTGGAAAAATACGAAGAAACCGTTTCCGTTATCAAAGAGATTTACGAAAAATTTTCTCAGGAAAAAGAAATTGATTTTTATATGGGCGTAAGCTGTGCCGAAACGGAAGATTACGAAAGTGCTGCAGATTATTTAAATAAAGCTCTGTCAAAAGGAATAAAAAATAAGAAATTATATTTTTCTCTGGCCAGAGTTTATTGTGCCGAAGAAGAATATAAGACGGCATTTGAAAATATAGAAAAAGCTTTAAAGATAAATTCAAGCGATTATAATCTTTTTTGGCTTAAAGCCAGAATCTGTTTCAAACTTAACAATGTTAAAGAGTGCATGAAAAGTTTTGATAAAGCCACAAAACTTGCCCCCAAAAACAGAGATTTGTTTTTGGAAAAAATTTCCGTCTTTACAAAACTTAACAAATTATCCGATGCGGTTTTCGTATGTTCCAAATGGATTTCTTCCAACAAAGACGACGGGGAATTTTATTACAAAAGAGCACTGCTTTACAAAGAGCTGAAAAAAGAAAAAGATTTTAAAAACGATTTACAGAAAGCTCAGTCTTTGGGCGTGGATACGGCGGATATAAAAGCTGCCGAGGAATTAAAAGAGGAAGTAAAAAAAGAAATTAAAGAAGAAATTAAACCGGAAACAAAAACCGAAAACGAAACTGAAAACAGAACTGAAAATAAAACCGAAAATAAAATTGTTGCGGAAAGTAAAACCTCTGCCGAAAAAATGCCCGAAGATACGAATAAATCCGTAACCGAAACCGAGCCCGTTTTTTCTCCGCAGGAAAGTGCCAAGTTCTATAACAGGGGCAGCATAAATTATAAAAATCATAAATATAACGAAGCTTTGGAAGATTTAAATAAAGCGGTAAATTTTAATCCTAAAGATGTTAAATGTTATATCTTAAGGGCGGAAGTTTATGAGCAAATGCAGAACTTTCAATCCGCAGTTGACGACCTGTTAAAAGTTATAGAAATTTCGCCTAACAATGTTTTGGCTTATGTCCGCACGGGAAATATTTATAAACAACAGGATAATTTTCAAAAGAGCGAATATTATTACAAAAAAGCCATTGAACTTAATCCCAGAAATGCGTCTTCTTATTTCGGTTATGCACAGCTTTGCGAAAATAACGGCAAGAAAGATTTGGCGGTTCAAAATTATCAACAGGCGGCCAAACTGGATATAAGGCTTGCTAAAGAATGCAACATAAAAATTGCCGAACTGAAAAATTAAGCTGAAAAATTTAACGGAATATTTGAACGAAAAAAACCGAAAATTTAAAAATTAAAATGTTTAAAAATATAAAAATTATCTTTTTTATTTTTGGCCTGCTTTTTGTTTTTGCGGGTTATTCTTACTGCCTGTCTGAAAGAGCGGCGGATTCTTACATAGTGATAGACAGCATTAAACGCAACAATGTATCTTCATTAAAAAGTTATTTAAAAAGCGGCGTCAGCCCGAATGTGAGAGATTCCAACGGTAACGCCGTTTTATTAATGGCCATAAATATGGGACGGGAAGATATTGCCGAAATTCTCATAGGACAAGGTGCCGATGTCAACGCCGCATACAATATGAGTATGAACGCTCTTATGCTTGCGGTTAATAAAGATATGGAAAAAATTGCCGGAATGTTGATAGAACGCGGTGCCGATATTAATTTTAAAATTCCCAACGGAACGACGGCTCTTATGATGGCTTGTGAAAACGGCATGATAAATATTGTAAAAAGTTTGGTTAAACACGGAGCCGATATAAATGCCAAAACGGTTGACGGTATGACGGCATCGTCTTTTGCCGTAAAATACGGACATTTTGATATAGTGGTATTTTTTAACAGGCTCGGCGTTGCTCCGGAAACTCTGCAGGAAGCGGTAATCATTTCCAACATTCGTTTGGCGGAGCAGTTCATAGCGAACGGTTCCGACATCAATCAAAAAAATCTTCTTGGTAAAACTCCTCTTATTACTGCATTTGAAAAAAACAGTTACGAAATGGCGGCTTTTTTAATATCAAAAGGTGCAGGCATAGATATTGCCGACGATAACGGCGTAACGCCTTTGATATGTTCTTGTGCTTTGAATAATGCAGAGCTTGCCGGCCTTGCCGTTGTAACAGGGGCAGATGTAAATGCACAGGATATAAACGGTCTTACTCCTTTAATTTATGCCGTTTACAATTCAAACGAAGAAATTATAAAAATGCTTATTTCAAACGGTGCCGATGTAAATATCTGCGATAAAAACGGAGTGTCTCCCTTAATCGTTGCCGTCAGAAATAAGAATATAAATATTGCGGAGATGTTAATACAAAACGGTGCTTCTTTGAGGAAAAAAACGGATAATTCTTACAGACTTTTAAATATTGCCGTCTGCAACAACGATATTGAAACCGTATCTTTTCTTCTTTCCAAAGGAGCAGGGATAAATACCAAAGACGTCAACGGAAAGACACCTTTGATACTTGCCGTTGAAAAAGGATTTTTTGATATAGCCGAACTTCTTTTAAATAACGGTGCCAGGGTTCATTCCAACGATAACGGCGGTTTGACGGCATTTTATTATGCCGAAAAAAATGAAGATACTGCAATGACGGAACTTTTAAAAAAATATAAAAAAGGAAATGCCGAATAATTTCTGAATTCTTAAATCTGCGTTTCCTAAAAACAATAAGGATAAAATTATGGAAAATTATGTAAGGCCGTTTTCTCTGTTTACTCAAAATGACATTTATCTTTTTAAAGAGGGAAGCCATTTTCAGTTATATAATCTTTTCGGCTCGCATCAGGTAAATTACGAGGGCAAAGACGGAGTTTATTTCGCCGTCTGGGCACCTAATGCAAAGTTTATTTCCGTTATCGGCGACTTTAATTACTGGGATAAATTTTCACATCCTTTGGTTGCCCGCGGCGACGGTTCCGGCATTTGGGAAGGTTTTATTCCTTTCTTAAGACAGGGCGATATTTATAAATATTTTATTATTTCCAATTACAATGATTACAGTGTTGAAAAAGCCGACCCTTACGCATTCCACTGCGAAACTCCCAAAAAAACAGGTTCTAAAATTTGGAATATCGGTTATACATGGAACGATAAAAACTGGATGGATACCAGATACAAAAAAAATTCCCAAAAATCTCCGATGTCAATATACGAAGTTCACTTGGGTTCTTGGAGAAGAAAACCCGAAGAAAACAACAGAATGCTTTCCTACAGAGAGATTGCTCCGCTGTTAAGAGATTACTGCGTGGAAATGAATTTTACGCATGTTGAATTTATGCCTTTGATGGAACATCCTTTTTATCCGTCGTGGGGGTATCAGACTACGGGATATTTTGCCCCGACATCCAGATACGGCACCCCGCAGGATTTGATGTATATGATAGATTTATTGCATCAGTCTGGCATAGGCGTTATTATGGACTGGGTTCCGTCGCATTTTCCTACCGACAAACACGGCCTTTCATTTTTTGACGGCACGCATTTATATGAACATTCCAATTTTAAACAGGGTTTTCATCCGGACTGGAAAAGTGCCATTTTCAATTACGGAAGAAACGAAGTAAAAGAATTTTTAATTTCTTCGGCATT
>CAJOOL010000032.1 GCA_905236115.1 uncultured Endomicrobiia bacterium | reverse complement strand
TTGAACAGCTTCAAGCGGAGTTTCGCAGGGATAGTTGGTAACTTATCTCTAGAAACTCCAACGAATTTAGAGGCAAAAAGCCTTGCGTTTTCCGTTCAGAATTAATCAGTGTTTCCTAAAAGTTATAGGAGTAAAATATGAGAAAAATAGCAATTGAAAAAGATTTTTTAAAACATGCGGAAGGTTCATGTATATTTTCTTTGGGAGAAACTAAAGTTCTTTGCGTAGCTTCCGTAGAAGAAAAAGTTCCGCCTTTTATTGAAGCGGAAAAAAAAGAACACGGCTGGGTAACTGCCGAATATTCCATGATGCCCAGATCCTGTGACGAAAGAATTTCCAGAAAGAAACTTCAAAACGGCAGATCTCAGGAAATTTCCCGTCTTGTAGGAAGAGCTTTAAGAGCCTGTGTGGATTTGGAA
Source organism: uncultured Endomicrobiia bacterium (assembly GCA_905236115.1). Classification (GTDB taxonomy): domain Bacteria; phylum Elusimicrobiota; class Endomicrobiia; order Endomicrobiales; family Endomicrobiaceae; genus Ruminimicrobiellum. The sequence continues at coordinate 11,731 of CAJOOL010000032.1, read as the reverse complement.
AAATTAGGTAAGAGAACAATAACAATAGACTGTGATGTTTTAAGAGCTGACGGCGGAACAAGAACGGCTTCAATCAACGGCGGTTTTATCGCACTTGCCATGGCTATGAAAAAACTTCAACAAAATGATTTAATAAAAGAAAATCCCTTAAAAGGTTTCCTTGCCGCAATAAGCGTAGGATTTGTCGGCAAAGAAATGGTACTTGATTTATCCGCAAAAGAAGACAACGTTGCAGATATTGATATGAATATTGTAATGATGGAAAACGGCGAGCTTGTGGAAGTGCAGGGAACGGCAGAAGGACATACTTTTTCCAGACAGGATTTGGATAAAATGCTTGATGCCGCCAAGACAGGAATTGACGAAGTGATAAAAGAGCAGAAGAAAGTTTTGGGAAATTTGTAATTTATGATTTATGATTGTGGAGCAAAAATGAAAGAAATAATTTTGGCTACGGGTAACAAACATAAAGTAGAAGAGATTACGGATATTTTGAAAGATTTGCCGATAAAAATAAAACCGATGACGGATTTTGAAAAATATCCGGAAGTTGTTGAAGACGGACAGACTCTTGAAGACAACGCAAAAAAGAAAGCGGCAGAAGTTGCAAAATATTTTAATTCTTGGGCTGTTGCCGACGATACGGGACTGGAAGTAAATTATTTAAAAGGTGCACCGGGCGTGTATTCTTCCCGTTATGCCGGCGAGCACTGCACATATAACGATAATAATCAAAAATTGCTGAAAGCTCTTAACGGTGTTCCTCTTGAAAACAGACAGGCACAGTTCAGATGTGTTATCGCTTTAAGCAATCCGCAAGGCGAAATTAAAATTATTGCCGAAGGAAAAATAAAAGGTTATATTGCGTTGGAACTTTCCGGTGCGGAAGGTTTCGGCTATGATCCGTTGTTTTATGTTCCGAAATATGAAAAGACTTTTGCCAAGCTGGGCGAAGAAATAAAAAACAAAATCAGCCACAGAGCTTTGGCTCTTGAAAATTTTAAAAAATCCGCTTTGGAATTTTTAATCTGATTATTTTAAAATATATTCAACGTCAAAATCAACAAAAGAAAATCTGTTCAGATTATCTACAGCCTGAACGCTGTGTTTACCGCTTGAAGCCGTTATAAAAAGAGTTTCATTTTTTTTGCTGCTTCCGGCGAGATTTCCGTCAACAAACCAATAAACCGTATCGGCGTCGGCGTCAATGTCTGCTTTTAAAGGAATAATTTTTTCTTTAGGCTCTATTTTATAAATAACATCTTTTAAAGGCAGAAATATTTTCGGCGGGTTTCCGTAAGCCGATACGTCGTTTAAATTTATATTCGGCATATATGCCGGCGGAAGTTTCTTTTTTATTCCGGCTTTTTCAAAAAGATTTAAAATATCCGACGGCCAAAACTCATAAACTTCATAATGTGTTTTTCCTTTAATTTCAAAATTCGTTCTTAAGCCCGTCTTATTGTCTATCAAAATATTTCTGTGAATACCGCATAAATTTATCGGCGATTTTCCCGGTATAAAATAACTTTCTTTTGTTTTGGGACAAAATTTATTTGCAACGGCTCCGCTTACGGAACAGACTTTTATTTTTTTTACATTCAAACCTTTTATATCGGGAGGAAAAAAGCTCTGACCGTTTTTATCGGACACAACAGTTCTTACAAGCTCAAAAAATAAATTCCCCGCGGCAGTTCTTCCCCAAAAATTGGAATTGCTTTCACCGGAAAAATTTCCCACCCATACAACCAAAATATAATCGCCGAACGCACCTGCAGCCCAGGCATCTTTAAAACAGTATGATGTTCCTGTTTTCCATGCAACTTTTATTTTATTCCCGTATTTATCCGATATATTGAAATTTTTCGGGGCAGGATTATGAGCCAGCATATCAAACAAAATAAAAGCCGTTTCGGCGGAAAATATTGTTTTATTGTTTTCATTTTTTTGAATTTTATTTCCGCCGGTATTTCCGGAACTTCTGTTTTTAGAGCTTTGATTACTGTTTTTGTATCCGTCATTTCCGATACTGTCATCGTCAACGGTATAGTTTATTTCTTTTATTTTACCGCCGTTTAAAAGTGCAGAATAAAGTTTTGCGACTTCTTCAGCCGAAACATCCACCGTTCCTATTGCGGCACTTACACCGTAATGTTCGGCTGACTTTAGTTTTTTTACGCCGCCGATTTTAAGAAGATTTAAAAACTTTTCTATGTCGATTTCATTCAAAAGTTTTATTGCGGGAATGTTACGGCTGTTTATTAAAGCATCCTGTGCAAATACGGGACCATAAAACTGCCTGTCGGAATTTTCCGGTGCATATATGGAAAAATATTGAAGTGTATCTTTTAATAATGTTGTCGGACAAATAAGTCCGTTTTCCAAAGCCAAACCGTAAATAAAAGTTTTTAAAACGGAACCTGCCATTCTTTTGGCTCTTATTCCGTCAATCTGTCCCAAAATATCATTGTTTAAAAAATCTGCCGAACCTGTGGCGACTTCTGCCTGCATGGTTTTTGCATTCAACAAAAGTACCGAAGCATTTTTTATCCCGAGATAATTATTTTTGTCAATGTATTTTTTTATACGCTGTTCAAAAAGCATTTGAAGTTTCAAATCTATGGTTGTATAAATTTCATTTTTGTTTATTTTGCAATTCAAATAATTTACGATATGCGGAGTATAAAAAGGCAGCTCTTTAGGTGTTTTTATGCTCATAGGCATATCAAAAAAATGTTCTTTGTTTTTACTTTCTGGATATTTCTTTTTCCATTTGTTATAGAGTATTTTTCTTGCCGTTTTCATTTTTTCAAAACCGCTTTTTACCGACGGTCTTCTCATATTGGGATTTTGCGGAATTACGGCAAGTGTAAGTATTTCGCAAATATCCAAATCTTTCAATCTTTTACCGAAATAAATCAACGAAGCAGCACCTATTCCCTCAATGTTATAACCGTAAGGAGCAGTGTTAAGATATGCTTCCAAAATATCTTTTTTTGAATATCTCATTTCCAGCCATAATGCCAGAAACATTTGTTTTAATTTTCCGCTTACGGTTTTTGTGTTTAAGTTATACAGAATTCTTGCCGTCTGCATTGAGATTGTGGATGCCCCCAGTTTTTTCTTTTTTGTTATAAAAGTTGTCCATACTGCTCTGAAAAAAGAAACGGGATTTATGCCTGTATGATAATAAAAATTTTTATCTTCATACATCAAAACTGCCTGTTGAATTTGTTCTGGTATTGCGTTTAACGGATAAAAAATTCTGTATTTATCATCATAAGAAACCGTAATACGCAGAAGTCTCCCGTCTCGGGAAAAAAATGATTTTGAAAACGTATAATCGTTTAAAATTTTTTCTCTCGGTAAAAATCTTATCGCCAAAACAACCGCCGAACATATCATTAAAAATATAATAATATATTCGGCATGGTTTTTTAATTTTTTCAACATAAATTTTTCAGAAAATTTTCAGACATTAGGAAACGCTGATTAATCCCCAAACGGAAACCGCAAGGTCTAATTATTCAGTCTTTCCTTGACTTTAAATACGGAATCTTTTGAAACGGCATATTTCGTAACATCATATAAATGATATGCTTCCGCCGCAGGAAGTATAAATGTTCCGGGAGCAGCGGCTTTTGCTTTGTAAGTAAATTCTTTTGCTTCCTGCCCGGCGGAAGTGTAGATTAAAATCCTGTCTTCTCTTATATCAAAACTGTCATAACCGCCTTGCAAACTTCCGGAAATAATACTTAATCCTCCGGGAAGCAAATCCGTTATTGCGATATTATCTTTATATGTTCCGTCGGTTGTTTCAATAAATATTTTAACGGTAACCTCGTCGCCCAATCTTGCACCGTTTATTTCTTTTTCGTCTTTATCAAAATATTTTTTACTGATTTTCAAACCTTCCGATACATCCTGTTTTTTATCTTTAAAAAATCCCTGCTGAGTTATGGTATAAAATAATCCCAGCTGTCCTGCAGAGCCTGATTTTATTTGTATATCTTCGGCTTTAAAGGGAATTTTTGCCTGCATAAAACCAAGTTTATTTTTGGATGTTTCGGCTTTTTTGCCGTCAATAAATATTTCTATATTTTCGTCTTTATATTCGTTGGCTTTTGCATAAGAAGCAACTGCCAGAACGGTTCTTGCGGAGCTTAAAGTATTGTAATTTTTGTTTACAATATTATCGGCGGCGGACTGTATTAAATTCTCAATTTTTGAATTGTTCAGCAGTTTGGGAAAATGATTTGAAATAAGATAAATATATGTCATATTTCTTATAAAGGAAGAATCATAATCGGAATAATAATAATATTTTTCTTCAATTTCAAAATTCTTTATTATTTCTTCGGCTTTATCTTTGTTTTGTAAAAGTTTATAAGTGCAGGCGATGTATGCTCCATCTATGGTTTTACGCCAATTCTTAACATTGCTTTCGTAATAATCTTCCAGTTTTGACAATTGTCCGGTAAGAGATACGGAATTTCTCGCCAAAAGATACAGAGCTTTTGCCTGCATAGCGGCTTCATAATTATCATCGGGCTCTTTAATAAAATTTTTTGTCCAACCGAGAAGTTTTCTGAACATCGTTTCGGGAACATTGTATCCTAAACTTTTTGCGTCCGTAAGAAACTGAAGAACATAAAGAGATACATCTTGATGAACATAATCGCTGTCCGGCCATAAGGAAAAACCTCCGTCAAATTTTTGCCTTACCGCCAATTTTTCAATATAACGTTTAAAAGTTTCTTGGCTTTCCGGTGTAAGTCCGTATAAAACAACGGCAGGATATGTTTGGCTGGTAATCTGTTCCGTGCAGCCGTGAGGAAATTTTTCCAAATAATTTTCCAATCCTAAAGCTACAGTTAAAGGATTATTTGATACGACGATATTTTTATCGGAAAATTCTTTATAGCCGGCAATGTTTTTAAAAATTTTTATTTTAAAATTTTTATTTTTATTTTTGCCGGTAACAATATCGGTTGCATATACGCTTGCCGGGCGGACGCTTAACGTTGAAGAAGTATTCGTTTTATCCCCAGAAATTTTATCCGTTACATCAAATTTGATTACGGCATTACCGAGCTTGTCAAGTGCTTTAATTTTAAAACTTACGGTATCTTCGCTGCCGTATTTTAAAGCAAGTTTTTTTGTTTTTTCTTTCTGAACTTCCAGATTATCCGAAACCGAAATTTTTACGTCCAAATCTGCATCTTTAAAATCATCTTTGCTGTTTGCAATTTTTAAAGTAACGTCAAAGACATCCGACGGTGCCGCAACAACGGGAGCCCCTGCCGATAAAACTATCGGTGCACGGACGACAACGGATTTTTCGCTGCTGCCGAAAGACGTATTTCCGCTTACCGCAACACACATAATTCTTATCCGGCCGTTAAAATAATCCGGAACTTTATAAGTGTAAGTTTTCGGATTTCCGTCACAGTTAATTATTCCCGACCAAAATACTACCGGAGCCTGTGTCTTTCTTTTAAAAGGATTTAATCCCGCATTTAAAAGTTCCGCCGCCGCACCAAAATCATTATCGCCGTCTCCGCCGATGCCGTAAACTTCTTTTATTACGGAAAATTCCGGCAGAAACAAATCCAAAGTCTGATAAGAATTTACGTCCAGTGCCGGCTTTCTTAAAAAATAAGATAACGGATTGGGTGTTTTGTACTTTGCAACCTGAAGTATTCCCTCATCAACACCGTAGAGAATTATCCTTGCAGGTTTTGACGATGAATATTCTATTTTTAAATCGGTCCCGGGTTTTACCGTATCGGTAGCGGTGATTTTCGGTTTTACTTCTTTTGTATCATCGGTCATAACTTTAAAATATTTTAAAGCATAGCTGTGAGGATTTAAAAATATTTCTTTTGCATTTTTATCTTTTAAAACGGAAACATTTAAGTATGCTCCGTCGTCAATATTTTTCGGAACGGTTATTGAACAGAGTTTGCTGTTGGTATCCATATTAAACCACTTGTATGCATAAACTTTATCCCTTTCAATCGTAATCAACCCTACTCCTTTAAAAGGAGACGTAACGTTGAACTCTAACTCTTCGCCGCCTTTTACAATATCGTTACGCAGATTAATAAACAGCTCGGAATTTTTTTCAAGCTGACTGCCTAAAGACGAACCTCCGGCAATAACGTAATCTATGCTTAAAAGTTTCTTGTCTTTTTTGTCGGTAATTTCAATTTTGTAATTTCCTGCAAGAGAAGTGTTTAAAGCAAAATCCGAAGAATTTTCGGATATTGAAAAGTCCATGCTTGAAATTTCTTTTGCCTGTTTAACCGAATGGTATTTGTATCTGCCGTTGTATTCTTTAACCGGAACGGATATATACTGAAGACTGTATGTCTTTAATTTAAGTTTTTCCAAATTGATTTTTTTCAAATCACGGTCAACGGCAATAAAATTAATAACGGCTTTTGAGTTTTTATCTACAAAATTAAGTTTGCTTAAAGTTTTATAACCGACAATATAATCATTGGGAGAAACTATTTGCTGTGAATATGATTTTACGCTTGCACCGCTTTCACGTTCAAACCCTTCGGCACAAAATAATAATCTGTAAGTTCCGGTTTCATACTGAGCAAAAGAAAGATCATAAGAAACTTCACCCGAAGAAGATGTTTTTTTTGTTTCAAGAATATCCTGAACATTTTTTATTTTTGCTTTATTATCGGAAACAAAATCCGAAAATCTATAATCTTTATATTCTTTAAAATTAAATGCTTCAGGGATTAAATATACCGTTGCTTTTACTTCATTTCCCTGTGCAGGCATACCGTAAAGATTTTGAAGTTTTACTTTTCCCGAAAGCCCTTTCATATCCTGCCAGCCTTTATGCAAATCACCGTCAACGGAACTTTCTATTTTTAACTTATCTTCTTTAAATTCTTCTATTTTAAATTCGCAGCTTGAAACAAATTTTTTGGAATTATAAATATTTATTTTATAAACTCCGGTTTTTGATGCCGCCTCGGAAAGATATTCGCTTTCAATAAATCCGTCCGGCGAAGATGTGATATTTTTATTAAATATTATTTTTCCGTCGGGATTTTCTATTTCTGCTCTTACGGGAAATCCGGAAAGAGCCGTATTTTTTTCATTTTTTAAAATAGCCGAAAATTTTATTTTTTCGCCCGGTTTATAAATTCCTCTGTCGGTAAAAATATAAGCATCAATATTTTTGTATCTTATTTCGCTTACGGATTTTCCTCCCGTATCATATTTGGAATAAATAATATCTCTTTCGCCTCTGTTTATGGGGATAAAAGAGACATCGTTATTTTTACTTACCACAAAAGCCACAGGTTCTTTTTCGTTAACAAAATGAGATAAATCTTCAAAATCGCATGTTCCGTCGGAATCCGTATTTTTTACAATAAGTTCCGTTCCGTTTCTTGCAAGCAAACTTACTCTTGCATATTCCAAAGGTTTTCCGGATGAAAGAGAAACCGCAAAAAGTTTTATTCTGTTGTCGCAGTCTTTTTTATAAATTATTCCTATATCGGAAATTAAAATAAATTTTCTGCGTTTAATTCCGTTACCGCTTATCTCAACGTTAAACAATCCCATTTTTCCGTCTTTAATATATTTGTTTAAATCTACCGACGAATAATTAATACCTGTGCCGCCTTTAAGACTTATTTTTTCATTAAAAATTTCCGAAATATCTTTATCCTGAATACCGTAATAATTATCATAACCGTAGTCGTATTCATAATCATCATTATTATAATAGCAGTAATAATCGTTGGTTTTATAAAAATTCTGAGAAATAAATAAGTTCAGTCTGTCGGGGAAAAATCTTGAAATTTTTACATTTACATTGTTCACCAGTCTGGAAGATATTGTCAGATTTTTATCTCCGTATGCGGATAAAATATTTCCGTAACCGACAAACTTCAGTTCGGTTGAAAAATTTTTTATATATTCTATACGTTTTTCCGTTTCATTTAACAGATGACCACTTTTGCTTTTTGTTGTATTTTTTAATTCAATGTACAAATATCTGTCGTATAAAGGTTTATCATACTTAAGAGCAACAATCTTTTCGGAAGCATCCTGAGGCAGGGCTTGTACTTTCACTTTTTCACAATCTTTTAAAATTTTTTCGGCATCTTCCAAAGATTTGATATTCCAGTCAATATTTTTCGGAAGAAGATATACATCAATATTTTTTTCCACTTCTTGAGCCGAAACAAAATCTGTAAATTCCATAATTATTGCCTGCACGGCATCATTATCTTTTCCCAGAATATCCGTCTGTGTTTCTTCCAATTTAAAAAATTTGCCTGATTCGGGAATCGTCAAAGTCTGCTCTTTATTTAAAACTTTTAATTTTACCGTCTGCTTTTTATCGGTTAAAGTTATCGGTTGATAATTTATAAAACAATATCTTTTATGCTTGTCAAAAGTAATTTCCGGCTTTAATTCCGTTTTGTCGTTTTTTAAAGATATTTCGGGTTCTTCAACCGGGAAATCAAATTTTACCGTTGCTTTAATACCGAACAAATCCAAATTTTGTTCATCATGCCATAAATAAAAATCCTGCACGTTTATGCCGTTTTCCTTTGTGGAAAAATTTAAATTAAAACTTGTTACTTTTTCGGGATTTTTAAAAATTTTTTTGTTTATCGTTACTTTGTATTTTTTATTCGGCAGCCAGTCCTTTTCCGGAATAAAAACCATTTTATAAAAATCAGGTTTGTCGTTTTCCAAACTCCAGTGTCCTCTTAAATTCGGCGTTATCGTTACATAGCCGTTTATATCTTCGCCGCTTTTAAGATGTATTTGTTCCGACGGAATGTTGTATATATAAACATTGTCCGGAGAAGAAAGGAAAGATTCGTTTTCTTCATTCAGTGATATTTCCGTAATTTTCGGTGATGTAATTTCCAAATTTATTTTGTCGGAATTTGAAGATTTGCAGGAATTAAACAACAGCCCTGCAAATGCCAAAAATAAAAATAATAACTTCTTTTTCATACTTCATCTCCTGTCTTTATAAAAAATTTATAAATTAATTTTTGATTATTTGATTTTGAATTTTTTAATGAAATGCCGGATGATTTCAAATCGGCATTTTCTCTGTTTAATTGCTTGATGACGGATTATTTTCCTTTTTTTATTTCTCTGAATTTTAAAATAACAGGTGTTCCATGAAAAGAAAATTTTTCTCTTAAAATATTTTCCAAATATCTTTTATAAGAAAAATGAACAAGTTCCAAATCATTCACTGCAAATCTGAAAGTGGGAGGTTTGGTTAAAGGCTGCTCAACTTCTTTTATTTTTAAAACTTTTCCTTTTCTGGAATACGGATTTTTATCCGTGGCATACCTTAACATTTCGTTCAGCTCTTCCTGCGGAATCATTTTGGAATATTCTTTATAAATTAACGGTGCCAGTCTGAAAATTCTGTCGGTTCTCAGTTTTGTTTTTGCGGAAATAAAAATAATATCAGCCCAGTTTAAAAATTTCAGTTTCTCTTCCAGCTGCTGTTGAAACATTCTTACTCTGTCTTCTTTATCTTCTATCAAATCCCATTTGTTGACGGCTATAATGCAAGGCTTTTTCTTTTCAATAATCATACCTGCGATTTTTGCTTCCGTCTCGCCTATTCCCTGTTCGGCATCCGCCACAAGCACCGCAATATCCGCCTCGTCAAGTGCGTAGTTTGTGCTGAGCGTTGAAAGATATTCCAGGTCGTCTTTCAATTTGTTTCCGCGGTGAAGCCCTGCCGTGTCAATCAACAGATAATCCGTTCCGTTATGTGTTGCATGAACGGACAAAGAATCTCTCGTAGTTCCCGGAATATTATGGACGATACATCTTTCCTGATTGACGATGGAATTTACCAGCGAGGATTTACCTACATTCGGTTTTCCCGTAAAAATTATTTTTAAAAGGTTATCGTTTTTTTCAACCGTATCGCTGTCGCCTATCATACCGCATATCGCTTCAAGAAGTTCATTTATATTTCTTCCGTGCGTGGAAGATACGGGAATTATAGTCTCAAAACCGAGCTTATAAAATTCATAAGTTTTTACTTCATCGGCAAAATTATCTATCTTGTTTACTACCAGTATCACGGGTTTTTTACTTGCCCGCACCGCTTTTGCTATGGTCGGCTCGTAGGGATGAATGCCTGTTTTTCCGTCTACGACAAAAAGAATAATGTCGGATGTTTCTATTGCAGCATTAAGTTGTCTGCTCATTGACTCCGAAAATTCGTTTACGTCGCTGCTCCAGCCTGCAGTATCGGTAATTATAAAATGCTTGTCTTTCCATTTTATTTCATAATCGTTTCTGTCTCTGGTGGTGCCCGCAATATCGTGCACGATAGCTTTTTTTCTTCCTGCAAATCTGTTAAATAATGTGGATTTTCCTACGTTAGGTCTGCCGACGATAGCTGCTTTTTTATACATTTATTTACCCGTTTAAGGAATCTGAACAAGCAAAATACGTTCCGGATTTTCCGTCCGAAATTGTTCAGCATTTCCTTTATTTTTTTGCGTTCTATTTTATAATATTTGGGATTTTTTTACCAGCGGAAAAAAGCACAACTGCTCAGCATTTTTTTACTTTTTGTTCCAAAAGCTTTACCGTGTCTTTCAGAATTTCTATCTGATGTTTCAACATTTCATTTTCTTCGGTTTTGTATAGAAGTTTCTTTTTTAAATTTTCGGAAGTTTCACTGTCAGAATTTTCATTTTCTTTTTCGGAAAAATTTTTATTGTCCGTAAGATATTCATAAGATACATTTAAGGCTTTTGCTATTTTTTTTATTGTATCAAGTTTTAAATTATATTTACCGGAAAGTACTCTGCTTACGGAAGACGGTTTCATTTTTACTTTTTGGGCAAGTTGTTTTTGTGTAATATGTTTTTGCTGTAATAACTCCGAAATGTTTAAATACACTCTGTCTTTCACAAAAGGCTCCAAAAACAAAAAACTTGACTTTATGTTTATTTTATGTTATTATATACATAAAAATAACACAGAATAAACATAAAATTACATAATATGCAGGTTTAAATATTGCCGAGCGGGCTGTTTTTGTAAGACCGAAAGATTGGATGATTGAAAGAGCGGAGGAAGCAGGAAGATATTAAAAAATATTTTCCGTAAAAATTTTTTCCGGACACTGAATCAACAAATCTTTAAATCTTACCAAAAGCATAGCACAGTTTGACAAAAAGATAAAAAATATAGCGGTTCTTTATCTCTCGGCGGTAGTATACAAAAATGCTCTTTAAAAAGCAACAATTTGCTATTGTCGTTAATTATAAATTGTACATTGTTATACATTGCCGTTGACGTCATTTCGTTGCAGTTGGGCGGAATGTTTGCCCACTTTGCAAGGGCAAATCATCCGAAGTAGCGAAGCGACGAAGCAATCTTGCCGTTGGTTGAATGGTTGAAAAGTTGAAGAGTTGAAAACGACAAACGACAAAAAGAGGAACCAAAGGGGTTAGCCTTTGGTAATAAAACAGATTTTTTGCGAAGCAAAAAAATACACCTCTTAAGTCTGTCATCCCCGAATGTCTCTATCGGGGATCTCGCAGTTAAAAAGTCAGTTGAAAGGTTGAATGGTTGAAGAGTTGAAAACAACAAACAGCGAAAGAGGAACCCGAGGGGTTAGCCTCGGATAATTAAAAAATAAAAAACAAAAAAGGAGAAAAACTATGAAAAAACTAAAACAGAA
>CAJOOL010000031.1 GCA_905236115.1 uncultured Endomicrobiia bacterium | reverse complement strand
TTGACCGAAAAAAACGAGCAGAGGAATTTTTCTAAAAATTTTCTTCTGTTCGTTTCCCGTTTCAACATTTCAACTTCTCTCAGCTCTCAACCCTCAACCTTTCAACCGTCGTTTTCAACTTTTTAACTTTTTCAGAAAAAATTTGTTAAAAACCGTATTGTTAATTTTTAAAAATACAGCCAAACGACCGAATAAATCTCAGCCAAATAACCGAACAAATTGCCGCCAAATGACCGAAAAATATTGATTTTATCTTCGTAATGTGTTAAAATTATATTATCAAAATAAAATGAAAAAATAAAAGATAAAAAAGATGTAAAAAACAGTGTTTTTTGGTGGTAATTTATGAAAAAATATTTGCCCAGAGTTGCCGACGAAATTTTGAAAAGAAAATTAGAAAATAAGGGAGCAGTTCTTGTTCAAGGTCCCAAATGGTGCGGTAAATCCACTACATCCGAACGACAGGCAAAAAGTGTTGTATATATGCAAGACCCTGCAACAAAAGAACAAAATATTATGCTTGCCAAAGCAAATTCAAAATTGTTCTTAGAGGGTAAAACGCCAAAACTTATTGACGAATGGCAAATAATTCCTTTTATTTGGGATGCAATTCGTTTTGAAATAGATCAAAGAGATAAGTTCGGGCAGTTTATATTAACCGGTTCTGCCACACCCGCTTCTACAAAAGAGATAACGCATTCCGGAATAGGCAGAATTACCAGACTGACTATGAGACCTATGAGTTTATTTGAATCAAAAGATTCCACCGGTGAAGTTTCTTTGGAACAGCTGTTTAAAAAAAATACGAAAATATCCGGAATGTCAAATAAAAAATTACAGAATTTGGCTTTTTTGGTTTGCAGAGGCGGATGGCCTAAAGCCGTCGGTCAAAAGAAAACAATCGCATTACAGCAGGCCATAGATTATTATGACGAACTTGTCAACAACGATATTTACCGTGTGGATAATATAAAAAGAAATAAAAACAGAATTATTAATTTGTTAAGAGCTTATTCCAGAAATATCGCATCGCAGGCAAGCATAAAAACTTTAAAAGACGATATGATAAAAAATGATGTTTCAACTTTGGACGAAGATACAATATCGTCATATCTTTATGCATTAAAACAACTTTTCGTTATTGAAGAACTGACGGCGTGGAACCCGAACTTACGGTCTAAAACCGCCATAAGAGAAACCAATACCAGACATTTTGTTGATCCGTCAATAGCAGCATCGGCATTGGGAATAGGACCTAAAGATTTAATTAACGATTTAAAAACTTTCGGATTGCTTTTTGAATCTATGTGTATTAGAGATTTAAGAATTTATGCGGAAAAAATAGACGGACAGGTTTATCATTACAGAGATAAAAACGGTTTGGAGATAGATGCAGTTGTTCATTTAAGAAACGGAAATTACGGCTTGATAGAAATAAAGTTGTTTTCCGAAGAAAACATAGAAGAGGGTGCCAAAAATTTATTAAAACTTAAAAATAATATTGATACAACAAAAATGAAAAAACCGTCATTTTTAATGGTGTTAACGGGAACTCAGTATGCTTATAAAAGAGAAGACGGCGTTTTGGTTGTTCCTGTATCTTGTTTGAAAGACTGATTTGAACATTCTTGGATTTTTCCGTAATTTTTACTGTAATAAAATTTTTACGCATTATAAATTACCATTTCAGAGTTACAATATTTCCGCCCAGTTTTCGTTTTTGCTCATGGCGGCATAAAAATCTCTCTTAAGTTGATTTTCTATAGGAAGTATTTCAACAAAATGCGACCATGTTAATTGTCGCGACAGTGTCGCGACAATTTCCCTGTCGGGAAATTCCTGATAAAATTGTATCATTCTAAATATGGATGCCCTATTGAAGCCTTTACCATAGTTTTGTTTTAATTTATCGGAGACTTCATTAACAACAGTCTTTCCGTAATCTGCTCTTGAATTTTTTAAAATGTCATTACAGATTACTTCACCTATTTCCCAGTATAAGAAAATCATGGCTGTATTTAAGGTTTGTGCAACTACAGTTTTTTTGGAAGAAATTAAATTAACTATTTTAGAATATAAAGTATTTATTTCAGTTAAACTTATTGAATTTTCAATCATTTTTATCCCATTTCAAATTATGGCGACAGTGTCGCCACAATCTAAAACCTTAAATAAATTTTTTAAATTATATCATATTTCATAAAAAAGATGAAAACAGGGCAAGAGTTTTTTTCTTACCCTGCTTTCGGTTCGGTCAAGGCTATGTGATGACCGTGTAAAATAATTTGAAATGTATAATTGAACAACAAACTACAATTAGAAAATTTTTGAATTTT
>CAJOOL010000030.1 GCA_905236115.1 uncultured Endomicrobiia bacterium | reverse complement strand
TTTTAATACCTTTTATTGTTGTGGTTGTCCAGCCGTCAGGTTCATAAGGATTAGGACTTTTGCAGTCAAAAACTACGGTGATTTTATTTTTCCCTTGAGGATTGTATCTTAAAATAAAATCAATAAGTTTATCTCTCTGCTGTTCAAGCGTCCTTGCAGAAAACATTTCACTGAATTTTATAACGTTGTATCCGTCAACCAAATATTCCATGGGCGACATTATACAAAAATAGAAGTTTTTTTTGTATGGAATGTATCAGTTAAATTGTCTTTTTATTTTATTTTTTATAAAATATTGTTTTATTTAGTATATTCACTTTATTATCAAGGAGACAGAAAACAAAATGGAAAGAGTTTACAATTTTTCTGCAGGTCCTGCGGTGTTGCCCGTGGAAGTATTGCAGCAGGCAGCTGATGAAATGCTGAACTACAAAGGTTCGGGAATGTCGGTTATGGAAATGAGCCACCGCTCAAAAACATATCAGGCACTTATTGATGAGGCGGAAGCCGATTTAAGAGAACTGTTAAATATTCCCGCAAATTATAAAGTTCTCTTCGCACAGGGCGGATGTTCTCTTCAGTTTGCTTCCGTTCCCATGAACTTAATGAGAAACGGTGTTGCGGACTACATTATTACGGGGCAGTGGGCAAAGAAAGCTTTTCAGGAAGCACAAAAATACGGAAAGGCCAACAAGATAGCTTCTTCGGAAGACAAAACTTTCTCTTATATTCCGGACTGCTCGGACTTACCGATAAGCGAAAATGCGGACTACGTTTATATCTGTGAAAACAACACCATTTACGGAACAAAATATAAAAAACTTCCCGATACAAAAGGCAAGCCGCTGGTATCTGATGTTTCTTCCTGTTTCTTATCGGAACCTGCAGATATTACAAAATACGGAGTAATGTACGGCGGAGTTCAGAAAAATGTCGGTCCTTCCGGCGTTCAGATATTGATTATCAGAGAAGATTTAATTGGTGAAAAACCTGCACTGGACTGCACGCCTACAATGATGAACTGGAAAATCCAGACAGATAACGGTTCTTTGTATAACACTCCTCCGACTTACGGAATTTATATTTGCGGTCTCGTTTTCAAATGGATTAAGAAACTCGGCGGACTGTCCAAAATGAAAGAAATGAACGAAGCTAAAGCAAAAATTCTTTATGATTTCCTGGACTCCAGCAAATTATTCAGAGGAACCGTTGTAAAAGAAGACAGATCTTTAATGAATGTTCCCTTTGTAATAGGCAACGAAGAAATGGAAGCAAAATTTATAAAAGAAGCAACTGCCGAAGGGTTGGTAAGTTTGAAAGGCCACAGAACCGTAGGCGGAATGAGAGCTTCAATCTATAATGCAATGCCGATTGAGGGCGTGCAGAAACTTGTTGCTTTTATGAAAGATTTTGAAAGCAAGAATTCTTTGTAATTGAAGTCATTTTATAGCAGAAATTATTCGGGAAAGAGCCGTTCGGATATTTTATCCGTTCGGCTCTTTTATTATGTTTATTCGAAATCCGTGTTATATGCAAGTATTTTTATCTTCTTTTAATTCCAAAAATAGTATATTCATCCATGGATGACGGGATTTGAACTTTTGAAATACCATAGAAATTTAAGGAAAAATTCATAATGCCGATTATTTTTAAAACATTATGAATTTTCATTATGATATTATTTGATAAAAAAATGGGGTCTGTAATTCGACAACTTTCATATTAAGACGACAAAATCGCAATTTGTCGACGACAAAAAGCACAAAACTTACAAACCTTGTTAAACTAGTATTAAAACTTTACAATTGTTATAAATATTCCCTTCTAACACTTGACTACAGTCTTATTACAAGTTTGAAGAACTTCGACAATGTGTTATAGCAAATTAAATTTTAAAAAGCAAGAAAAAATGAGCTTAATTTGTAAAGGACATTAGAGTATTGATACTTCCAGTCCTATATCCATAATACCATTGTTAGTTCTTTATTAACTTCTGATAGTTACTAATCTTTAGTTTAATAGTATCAGCTAAAGTGTTAGGTTCTTTTACTATTATGTATGGAATCCATTGGAGTATTGTATGTAGTATTTCTTCTTCTTTAGCAAAGTAGCATTCTAAGACTATATCACCTGTTTTATATTCCTTAACTATATTTTGTTTTGGGAAGTAATTCTTTTCTTTAAAATACTTAGCTACCTTTTTATCTACGGTTAATATAGCTTTTTTATCTCTCTTAGTTTCAAACCAGATGTTTACACTTTCGTCC
>CAJOOL010000029.1 GCA_905236115.1 uncultured Endomicrobiia bacterium | reverse complement strand
CTTATTTAAGGAAATAAAATAAGTATTATTTTGTGTCAAGGGGTCTTTCTTCAGTGTTTCGGACAGAAGCTGCCAATCTTTCGTATAAGGTATCGGGCTGTATTCCGAAAGAGATATTCTTGAGCCTGCCCCGTTGACATATTTTATGGATTCAACCACATTATTTATATTTTGCCCGGGCATACCTATCAACAAATATGTCATATATTCACCGCTCTTGTAGCCTGCCTTTTGCAGAAATTTTATCGTGCGTTCATATTCTTTATTGCTTACTTTATTGTTGCTGTTTTTCTGCTCATTTTTATCGGACGTTTCCAAGCTGAAACGCGGCTGAACGAACTTCGCATTATACATCAAATATGCCAGCTCCTCATCTACAAACCTCGCATGCAGGCCGTTAGGCGTATGAAAATAAAAATTCTTATTCTCTTTTTGAAATTCTTTTAACAAAACTTTTATCCCCTTATCCGCATTAAACAAAAGTGCATCATCGTAAAAAGCTATATTTTTTACACCTCTGTCCGACGCTTGAGGGTTTTTGCAGGTAAGATTTTCAATCTCATTTTTTATAACAAGAGGATTTTTAATGCTGTAATTTTTATTCAGCACATATTGAGCACAATAGTTACATTTAAAAGGGCATCCGATACTTGTTTTCAGAGCAATATATTCTTTCTTTTTATAGAAAGAATAGTCCGGAGCGGGAAATTTTTCAAAATTACAGCTTATTTCCGTGTCAATCCCGTATTTTTTAAACACGGAATTGAAATTGGCCAGCGAACCGGTAACAACTTCGTCTATCCCGTATAATTTTTTTGCGTGGCTGCTGCACAAAGTGGCGTATATCCCGCCCAAAAGTATGGGAGTATCGGGGAAAATCCGCCTCAATGTCTTTGCGGCTTCGGCAACCCCTAAATACCAGTAAGTCATAACCGACCCGACCACTATAACATCGGGAGCATTGTTATTTTTTAAATTTTTGAAGAATTCTTCTGCGTTTTTTTCTTCCAAACCGAAGCGATGATATTTCCTTTTAATATTTTTTATTATGTCCGGTTTGGGAATTTCTTTTTGGATATAATGTCCGCAGCCGTATTCTGATAATTTTATTTTTTTGTTCTCCGGCGGATATTTTTCTTCGGCTGAGTTTTCGTTTTTTTCTGTGATTAGGCCAAATTTTGTATTGTTTGGCGGAAGCGATTTTTGCACATTAAAAAACCTGTCCATATAGTCAAAAAATGTTACATCAATATTTTGCTGTTTCAAAATTGCAGACAGATACAACATCCCCAGGGGCTTAGCCCACAAATCATACGCAGCAAAGTCATATACCGGCGGATTAACCAATAATATATTTTTCCGTTTCATACCGGATATTTTATAATTATAAGCATAATAAATCAATACTTTATAGAATTTTACCAAGTTTTTTCAGCAGACCGAAAAAACAATAGTTTTTGCAGAATTTTTTCAGCCCGCTGAAAAGAAAGTTGTTTCCGGTAAGTTGTTTGATAAAAAAAGATTTTTTGTATAGTAAACAATAAAAATTTAATATTACCACCATTTTTTTACATATTTAGCTCCGGTTGTTATGTTATAAGTCAATATCAACATATCTTTTTCTATTCCAAATTCATGAGGAATATTAACATCAGCATGAAAACCTGTTTTTAAATCACTACTGTCACCTACTTGAAACCAAGTAAAATATTTATTACTTCTGCCGTCTATCCCTAAAACAGGATCAAAACTTGTCCAATTACCGCTTCTCATAAAACTTAAGAAATTCCCATATTCGGAATAATACGCTTTCTGTGCGGAAAGGATTGTTCCGCATAATGCATAAAATTCAGCCATTTTTGATTTGTCTACGTACCCCCTATAAATAGGTACACTCACCACCGACAAAATTATCACAATTGCGATTACGATTACCAGCTCTACCAGCGTGAAACCTTTACATCTTCTTTTTACTTTTTTGTTCATGATTTTCTCCTTTTTTTTCAGCAAAGATTTTTTTATACAATAATCTCTGCTTTCAAAGAACTTTAATTTTTTGTTTTTGGAAAATCTTGAAAAGGATTGTTTCTCGGAAAGTTTGAAATATTGATTTTCAGCAGTAATTTTTTTTCTGGATAAAAAATTAACGACTGCCTTATTTCATGAATCATCAGAGACATTCCATAAAACAGTCGTGGTTCTGTAATCTATAAAAATTGACTATAGATCAAGAACACTCGAAACACAATAACCGGGGGATCAGCCCAATTAATATGTTTCTAAAAACGATCTGTTTTTGGTCTGATGATTCTCTTGCTTTCGCAAAAGTCCGTCCTTTCGGACATCCAAAAACATTTTTATTCAGTTTTAACTACAATACAAATTATACCATAAAATCCCGCTTTTGACAAGCCGGGGAAGAAACTGAACCCGGCCGAGGCAAGTCAGGACAGTCTGACAAAATAATTGTATTTTATTTCTTTAGGAAAACCGTGAAAAAATGAACTAAAAACTCAGGAATTTTATGATTTTTTGCTTCTAAAACACAGGAATTCTGTGATTTTCTGCCTTAAAAATACAGGAATTTTGTGATTTTTTATATCAAAAACAGTGGAATTCCGTGATTTTTGCCCTTGATTTTAAAGGAATTTTGTGATATAATTATTAAAAATCACAGCTTTTTGGTACATAACTGCGTAGACGTATGGAAGTTCGGCGTTTCCTTAATATCTGCAAAAACAGGCAAAAAAAATGAAACTTTTAAGAAGAAAAATAGACGATTTTCTCATTCAATGGAAACAAAATCCAGACAGACTGCCTTTAATTGTTAAAGGTGCAAGGCAAATCGGCAAGACGGAATCTATCCGCAATTTTGCAAACAAAAATTATAAAAATATAATAGAAATAAATTTTGTTATTCAAAAACAATATAAAGATATTTTTGACAACGGTTTTGAAGTTGATACCATAATAAAAAATATTTCTTTTAAAAATCCTAATTTTGAATTTGTTCCGAATGAAACATTGATATTTTTTGACGAAATTCAAGAATGCATAAACTGTGCAACAAGTTTAAAATTTTTCAAACAGGACACAAGATATGATGTTATCTGTTCCGGCTCATTAATGGGAATAAATTATAACGAAATAGAATCAAACAGCGTCGGATATAAACAGGATTATGAAATGTATTCTATGGATTTTGAAGAATTCTTGTGGGCAAAAGGATATAAGAATTCCCAAATAGAAGAACTGTTTGAAAAAATGATAAAAGTTGTTTCTTTGTCAAAAATAGAGCTGAACACGATGTTTGAAATTTTTAACGAATATATGACCGTCGGCGGAATGCCTGCTATTGTAAATACTTTTATAAAGAACAAAAATTACAGCGGAATTTTAACTCTGCAAAAACAAATCCTTTTGGACTATGAAGAAGATATAACAAAATATGCCGGCGGACTTGATAAAGGCAAAATATTAAATGTATACAGGAAAATACCTGTCTTTCTCGGCAAAGATAACAAAAAATTCAAGATATCGCAAATTTCCAAAGGTGCAAGGTCCAGGGAGTATATCGGTGTTATAGATTGGCTGAACAATGCCGGCATAATAAATATTTGCTATTGTTTAAATCAATTAAACCTGCCGATAAAAGGCAATTACAATCCCGACAGTTTTAAATTATATTTTAGGGATACAAGTTTGCTCATTGCATCGCTTGACGACGAAGCACAGGATGATTTAAGACAAAACAAAAATTTTAACACGTATAAAGGTGCAATATACGAAAATATCGTCGGTGATATGCTGGTAAAAGAGGGGTATTCTTTATATTTTTACAGGAACGAAAAAGGAACGCTGGAAATGGATTTTTTTGTCAGAGACAAAGATTCTTTAATTCCCATAGAAGTAAAAGCAAATGACGGTTCAACAACCTCTTTAAATAATCTTATAGAAGAACAAAAATATTCCGACATAAAATACGGTATAAAATTCTGTCATAAAAATATCGGGTTTAACGGCAAATTTTATACATTTCCTTACTTTCTTACTTTCCTTTTGAAAAGGTTTCTGAGAGAGGTTTGTTGTCAATAGATATTTCGGCTAATAAATATTTTTTAAGCTGACTATTTTGATAAATCCGTTGTTTTTATGTTTTATCAGTTTGTTTAAGTAAAAATCTCTTAAAATTACCATATTTGTTTTATATTTCAAAAATTTTAATATTTCATTTTTTTTATTTTTTCTTGCGGCATATCTCAGCATCTTGTTTTGATTTATATTATACTTATTAAACATTTCCGATACAGCTGCCGGATAATCACCTTTTGATAATATACTCTGCAAAATTTTATTTGAAAATAAATCTACAATTAATTTTTCCAAACATAAACCGTAAAAATTTTTTTGTCCTTTAGGTGTTTCCGTAGTTAATTTAGTGATAATAATATTTTTTTCATCTCCGTATAACATTACTTCCTCAGGTGTCGGATTTAATAAAATTTTTCTTCTGAATTTTTCAGGCATTTCGTTATACATAAATTCGCAACAGTCTTTTTCTATTTCAAAAAATATTTTGTTTTTTGATATTTGATGATTGACAAAATCATTTAAACAAAAAAGTTCCCATAATCTATAATCAACTAACGGGAAATTTTTATTCATAAAGGATATTATTTCTTTTGAAAAAAAAGAATAAATATTTATGTAATCTTTTTTATTTTTATTGTTTTTTATGTAGCTGTTATGTCCGTTTCTTACGATGAGTTTGTTTTTCAAAAGTTTCCCGATAAGATACCTGAGTTGAGTTTTTTTAAAAGAAGTATCCATATTTCTCGTGTAGTAAAAAATATCTTCACGGGAAAAACTGTTATTCGGAAATAATTTTATGATATTATCTATAGAGTTCATTTAATATAAGCCTTTTCGGCAATAAATTATATTTTCTGCCGATACGGCTATTTTAATATTTTTTGTTTTGATTGTCAATAAAATACTGATTAATTATGAATGAGCAAAACCCGAAGCAGATTTTGCCTATAAAGAGGCGGTTGAACCGCTTCAAGCGGAACTTCGCAGGGATACCGGGCAATTTATCGCGAGAAGT
>CAJOOL010000028.1 GCA_905236115.1 uncultured Endomicrobiia bacterium | reverse complement strand
GATACCGGGCAATTTATCGCGAGAAGTTCCAACGAATTTAGAGGCAAAAAGCCTTGCGGTTTCCGTTCAGAATTAATCAGTGTTTCCGTAATTGTTGCTTTTTTAAAGAGCATTTTTGTATAATAGCCGAGAAGATAAACCGGTTGCAGTGTTTTTATCTTTTTTACACGGATACTGCTATGTTGTATCCGATTTCCAAGCTAATGCTATGTTTTGGATGTTCATCCAAATTAGCCCGCTCGGCTGTATCTATATAGTAAAAATTAGTTTAAATAAACTTATTTTTATTAATTATACTCTATTTTTTTAAATAAGTCAAGAGGAAAAGACAAAAGCCTCCGACAGAGACATTCGGGGATAACAGACTTGAAAAGATTGAGTTGAGAAGAATGGATAAAAGAATTATTAATTTACTGAAAAATATTAATGACGGGAAGTTTTCCGGCAGTCAGAGGAAGCTGGCTAAGCTGCTGGGTGTTTCCGATACGTCCGTATCAACGTGGTGCAGAAAAGAAAAAAAGCCGTCTTTGGATATGATTGCAAAGATGGCGAAGATTTTTGAAATATCCGAGGAAGAGACGGAAAGGATTTTTACCGAGAAAGAAGATGCTGCGGACAATGACGGCAAAATGAAAGACGAAGAGATACGGCTGCTGAAAGAGAGGATTAAGTTTTTGGAAGAACAGCTGGTGTTTTATAAAAGAAATAGTTAAATAGTTGAAGAGCTGATAACGGCGAAAGCCTGCATCAAGTGCAGGGTGACAAAAGATAATAGAAAAGCAGCAAATTTCGGGATACAAAATCTGCTGCCTTTTTTGTTGTATTTTCGCTGTAAATGAAGCTAATTTTAAAGTATTATCTCTTAGAGAACTGGAATCTCTTTCTGGCTTTCGGTCTGCCGGGTTTCTTTCTTTCAACCATTCTGGGATCTCTGGTTAAAAGGCCCTCTTTTCTTAAGGTATCTTTCAAAGATTCGTCAAGCTCCAAAATAGCTCTTGCTACGCTGTGGCTGACTGCTCCTGCCTGACCTGCAATCCCGCCGCCGTTGACATTAACGTATACGTCATATTTCTTGGCATTTGACCAGACTTCAAAAGGTTTCATAGCCGTTTTTTTATGTCTGGGAAGACCGGCAAAATATTCGTCAACATTTTTATCATTTATAAGAATTTTTCCCGTTCCCTCGGCCATTCTTACTCTTGCAACTGCATTTTTTCTTCTTCCTACGCTTAAATAACCTGTATTCATATTTTATTTCTCCCGATTTATTTATTTGGCAACTACTGTCTGAGCCTGATGTGTATGTTGTGCATCTCTGAAAAGTTTCAATCTTTTCATCTGCTTATCGGCCAATTTGTTCTGAGGAAGCATTCCTTTAACGGCAATTCTGACAGCTTTTTCAGGATTTTCCGCCATCAACTTGGAATACGGGGTTAATTTGCCGCCGCCAGGATAACCGGAAAAAGAAAATGCGGTTTTCTGTTCAAGTTTTTTACCGGTGAGAACGATTTTGGAAACGTTTGTCAAAACAACAAAATCTCCGCAATCTATATGCGATGTGTAAATTGCTTTATCTTTTCCTCTTAAGAGTGCCGCAACTTTTACTGCAAGCCTTCCTAAAACCTGCCCTTCGGCATCAATAAAATGCCACTTCCTTGTTATTTCTTCCGCTTTGGGAAGATAAGTTTTACCGTTTTTCATTTTAAAAAAACCTACCTCTCTTTTTGTTTTTTAAAGTGTATATTTTATATAATTTTGGGCTCATAGTCAATAAAAAGTCCACTCTTTTTACCGGCTAAATCAAAATTATATTTTTTTCAGTTTCTGAGGGTTATGCCCAAATCTTTATTCAATTTTTCCAGAAGTTTGGATGTGTCCGCGTTTACTTCGTTATCGTTTAAAGTTTTATCGTTATGTCTGTATGAAAGTCTGAAAGAATAACTTATCTTATCTTTTCCGAGTTTATCGCTCTCATATACCGAAAATAACGACCAGTCTTTTAAAATTCCGCCGTCTTTCATAACATTTTTAAAAATTTTCTCTATTTTTTCAAATTTAACGGATTTAGCGGCAACAACAGAAATATCTCTTTTTACAGACGGAAATTTTGCTATATGCTCATAAGAATTAACTTTATTTTTATAAATTTTTTCTATATTTTCAACTTCTATTTCCGCATAAATAATTTCGCCGTTTACAGCATCGGTTAAATCCGGTCTTAATACGCCGAACTGCCCGACAACTTTCCCGTGATAAACTATTGCAGCCGTTTTCCCAGGGTGATAATATTTGGCCGGGGTTCTGTTCTCCGATATCATAAACTCCTTAGACGGTAAAATATTGGAAATAACACCGCCGGCAAAATAGAAATCAAAAACAGGGTTTAACTTGGAACTTTCCCACTTCCACCAGGGCTGCCATACCGGACCCGACATAAGAATGCCGAGAACTTTTCTTTCGCCTTTATCGTCAAAAATTTTACCGAACTCAAAAAGTTTTATATCGGAACAAGCCTGACCGATATTAAATTCCAAATTTTTCATAAGCCCGCAAAGTAAAGATGATCTTAAAACTTCATTTTCTTTAGATATGGGATTCAATATTTTGTAAGAATATTTAAGATAAAATCTGTCCAAATCTTTAATCTCGGCAAAGCTGTAATTCATAGCTTCGCAAAATCCAAGACCGACTAAAGAATTTATTAAATTTTCCGTTAATTGAAAATCGCAGGATGACACGGCAGACGAAACACCAGAAGAGCTTGTTAAAACTGGAATTTTTTCATAGCCGTCAATTCTTGCAATCTCTTCTATCAAATCAACTTCTTCTTTTATATCGTTTCTGTATGACGGAACAGTGGCTATCAAAACATCCTGAACTCTGGAATTAATTTCTATGCCCAAAAACCTTAAAATATTAGCAATTGTTTTCTCGTCTATATCATAACCTAAAAGCTTGGAAACTTTTTCAACTCTTAAATTTATTACAGCCCTTTTATTTTCAGGAATACAGTAATCTTCTCTGAATTCTACTCTTCCGCCGGCAAGCTCCGAGATAAGATTCAATGCTCTCCAGCTTGCTGTCTCGGCAATTTCCCAAGAAGTTCCCCTCTCATATCTATAAGATGCATCGGTAGAAATATTTAATCTTCTTGCCGTCTTTCTTATACTGCCAGGATTGAAAACGGCCGCTTCAAGAAAAACTTCCGTGGTAGTGTCTTTTATGGAAGAATATTCCCCTCCTATGACACCTGCAACGGCTATGGGTTTGACGGCATCGGCGATAATTAAATCGTTGGAGTTAAGCTCGTGCGTTTTACCGTCAAGCGTTGCAATTTTTTCATTATCGTTTGCACGGCGGATGACAACCTTGTTGCTTCCTATTGCGGAAGCATCAAACGCATGCAAGGGATGTCCCAGCTCAAGCATAACATAATTCGTTATATCAACAATATTATTTATGGACTTGACACCGCATTTTTCCAGCCTGTCGGTTATCCATTTCGGCGAGGGTGCTACCTTTACGCCCGTTATAAGACAGCCTATATATCTGGTGCATAAATCTTTGGCTTTTACATCCACAATATTTTTATCAACGCATTTTGAAGTTTTTATCTGAGGAAGTGCCGGAATTTTCTGTAACTTGGCAGCAATTTCTCTGGCAACGCCGATGTGGCTTAAGCAGTCGCCCCTGTTGGTGGTAATTTCTATTTCCAAAATGGTATCAATATCGGTTAAAACTTCTTCAAGCTTTTTACCTAAAGGAAGATTTTCGTCAAGAACCATTATCCCGTCGGAACTTGAAGCCAAACCGAGCTCTTCCTGCGAACATATCATGCCGTCGGAAGAAACGCCTCTTATTTTGGATGCTTTTATGACGAAGTTCCCCGGAAGAACTGCACCTATTAACGCAAGAGGAATGGTCTGACCTGCGGCAACATTGGGTGCACCGCAGACTATCTGATATTCTTTTGTTCCGTCGGAAACCGTGCATATTGATAATTTATCGGCGTTGGGGTGTTTCTGCTTATTGAGGACTTTGGCCGTTATGACGTTAGTCCAATTTGCCCCGCCGCTGACAACGGATGTTTCTATACCTAAAAAAGTAAGCATTTTGCAGAGTTCCTGCGGAGTTAAACTGAAATCTACAAATTCTTTTAGCCAATTATAAGATATCTTCATAATATATTTCACTCCTTTTAATAATTGCTAATTGACAATCAAAACTGTCTTAGAACTCTCAAATCGTTTTCGTACAAAACTCTCATATCGTCAATGCCGTATTTAAACATTGCAAATCTTTCTACGCCGAGACCGAACGCATAACCGGTATATTTTTCCGGGTCGTATTTTACTGCTCTAAATACATTCGGATGAACCATTCCGCAGCCGAGAACTTCCAGCCAGCCGGAACCTTTACAAACTCTGCATCCTTTACCGCCGCAAAGAACACACTTTATGTCCACTTCGGCAGACGGTTCGGTAAACTGAAAATGCGACGGTCTGAAACGCATATCAAGTTCCTGCCCGAAAAGTCTGTTAATAAATAATTTTAAAGTTCCTTTCAGCTCGGAAAAAGTGACATTTTCACCGACTACCAACCCCTCTATCTGGTGAAATATCGCAGAATGAGATGCGTCCGTTGCTTCGTTTCTGTAAACTCTTCCGGGAACGATAACTTTTATCGGGGGCTTCATTTCTTCCATTACGTGAATCTGTCCCGGTGAAGTATGCGTCCTCAAAAGACATTCGGAATTTTCAAGATAAAACGTATCCTGCGTATCTCTGGCAGGGTGATCTTTGGGAATATTTAAAGCTTCAAAATTATACCAGTCGGTTTCTATTTCTCTGCCGCTGTAAACATCAAAACCCAAAGATACAAAAATATTGCTCATATCCTGTATGGTTTTACTGATTATATGACGGTGGCCTTTGGGAAAAGAAAATGAAAATGCGGGCGAAATATCAATCTTTTCATTTTTCATTTTTTCTTCCAAAAGTTTATTTGAAATTTCTTTTCTTTTGTTTTCCAAGGCCGTGTTCAATTCTATTTTGGCTTCATTGACCAATGAACCGATTTTCTTTTTTTCTTCTATCGTCATGGACGATAAAGTTTTTAAAATTTCGGTAATTTTGCCTTTCTTGCCCAAATATTCAACCTTAATGTTTTCTATGTCTTCAATAACAGCTGTGTCTTTAAGACCGACATTTTTAAGCTTATCCAACGCTTCTTTAAGAATTTCATTAATGTTATTCATTTTCCATTCCCGTAATTTTACTTATATGTTCCACCGCGACCTTGTTTTCTTTATCAAGCTCTAAAGTTTTACTGTACATCTCTTTAGCTTTTTTGTAATCTTTTTTATTCTCATATATAAGACCCAAACTGCAGTATGCCTCGGAATTTGAGGGATTTTTTATCAGGACTTTTTCAAATTCCTGCCGGGCTTCTTCAAATTTACAGTTGACAAAATAAAATTTTGCAACTTCCAGCATTTTTTCTTCAGCAATCTCTTCTTTTTTTTCTGTCGTCATATACAAACCTATAATTTTTTAAATTTTTCAAGATTTTCATCTTTTCCGACAATTACAAGAACATCATTTTCCAATATTTCGTCATCAGGCCCCGGAGCGACATTGGTTTCTTCTCTTATATCGCTTTGACCGTCTTCATTTATGAAAGGAACCTGTCGTTTTATCGCTATGATATTAATGCCGAATTTACTTCTTACGTTGGTATCTTTTATGGCTTTTCCATGAAAATCTTTCGGAGCAATCATTTCAACAAGATTATGATCTTTGGAAAATTCTATTCTCTCCAAAATGTTCGGACTGGCCATACTTTCGGCTAATTTTTTGGCCATTTCAAGTTCCGGATATATTACCTTATCCGCACCGATTTTTACGGCAATTTTGGAATGCCACGGACTGACGCATTTAACAATAACATTTTTTACTCCCAAATCCTTTGCAATAAGTGTCGCAAGAATGCTGGTTTCAATGTCTTCCCCCATAGAAATAATAACTGTATCGCAATCGGCAATTCCGGCATTTTTTAAGGCGACGTCATCGGTAGCTTCCGCAACTATAGCCTGCGTTACAAAAGAACTTATTTTATTTACAATATCTTCTTTACGGTCAATGGCAAGAACGGGAAGCCCTCTTTTGAACAATTCTTTTGCAACATTGGAACCGAACGTTCCCAAACCTATCACGCCAAACTGTTTTTTAGCCATTCTACCTCCTAAAAACGTGAAGCGTTTTTAGAATTTATAATGTATATTTACAATTAATTATAAATTATACATTGTAAATCGTAAATTATAAATTGCTGTAATTATAAATTGCTGTTCCTATCCTATAAGGATTCTGTCGTCGGGATATTTTATGTTATTAATAACAGCTTTTCTGTTCAGCAAATACACCAGTATCGTTATGGCACCTATTCTTCCCACAAACATAGCAAAAACTAAAAGAATTCTTCCCGCCGCAGACAAATCGGAAGTAATACCGAGAGAAAGCCCCACCGTGCAAAACCCCGAAACCGCTTCAAAAATCACTTTCAAAGGTTCAATATCAGCTTCCGTATACAACATTAAAAGAACAAAAAACATCAACAAAATTATCATTAATATAAAGACCAAAAGTGCTTTTTTGATAATTTCCGCATCAATATTTTTTTTAATAAACGTGTAAGAAGAATCACCTTTCAAAACACTTTTTATAAATATAAAAACCAAGGCCAGCGTCGTAATTTTTATACCGCCGGCAGTACTTCCCGGTCCGCCGCCGATAAACATCAGCATTATCAGTATGAACGCCGTAAACGATGTAACGTTTGACATCGGCAGAGAATTAAAACCGGCAGTTCTTGAGCTTACCGCCTGAAACAAAGAATTATTTATAACGTAAGATAAAGAGTTGTTTTTGGCCAAAGTAAAAAATTCGCCTGCACAGAAAGATATTACACCGAAAATAATAAGTATAAGAGTCATTTGCAAAATAACGGTGGAATGAAAAGTAAGTCTGACATTTTTTCCTCTGAATTTATCAATAATATCCGTCAGAACAAAAAAACCGAGACTTCCCAAGACCACCAAAACCGCTACCGTATAAAGTATCGCGGGATTAGAAGAAAAACTTTCCAAACTGCCGCCGAACGGACTGAAACCGCCGTTGCAAAATGCAGATACGGAATGAAATATTCCGTAATAAAAGGATTTTGACAAAGGGAAACTTTTTGAAAAGCCCGCCGCAAGAACAGCAGCACCGGCAGCTTCTATAACAAAAACTACCAAAACCGCCCTTTTTAAAAGTTTAAATAATTCATTAAAAGAACTTATATCAAACAACTCCTGCATTATCTTTCTGTCTTTTAAAGCCAGCTTGCCCGCCAGCAGACCAAGCCCTGTTGAAACCAACATATATCCCAGACCGCCAATCTGCAACAGACAAAGAATTACAATCTGCCCGAAATCGGTAAAATATGTTCCGATATTTACTACGGACAACCCTGTTACACAGACTGCCGATGTGGCAGTAAAAAGACTTGTCAATATTGAGAATTGCGAACAGTCACATAAAGAAAAAGGCAAACTGAGTAACAAAGTTCCTAAAATTATAAGAGCTGTAAAAAACAGTATTATGGTCTTTACAGGAGATGTGTTCATAAACAGCCTTATGCTGCTTTTGCTATTTCTACCAACTGTTTAAATGTTGCGGTATCGGTAACAGCAATTTCCGCAAGCATTTTTCTGTCCAAAATAACGTTGGCTTTTTTCAAGCCGTGAATAAATCTGTTGTAAGATAAACCTTCTTCTCTTACTGCGGCATTGAGACGAACTATCCACATTCTTCTGAAATTTCCTTTCCTGTCTTTTCTGTCATTGTATGCATATACCAAAGATTTTTCTACCTGCTGAATTACCATTCTCCAGCGGTTTTTCTTGGTTGCATAATATCCTTTTGCAAGTCTGAAAGTTTTTTTCTTTCTCTGTCTTGTATAAACTACACTTTTTGCCCTCATTAGTAATTCTCCTTAAAAAATTCACAATTTTAAAATTTTCGCAAATTTAAACAATTCGCCAAGCAACACGGTTGCTTAATAATTTCACGCCTGTTTAGGACGATTTTATTTTGAATACGGCATAAATTTTATCATTCTTGTCATATCCGTATCATTAACGATACCCGACTTTCTGAAACTTCTGGTTTTCTTGGGTGCAGTTCCCGTAAGCAAATGTCTTGCACCGGGTTTTTTAAATTTCAATTTTCCCGTTCCGGTAGTTCTGAATCTTTTCTTTGCACCGGTATGAGTTTTCATTTTAGGCATAACTGATATTCCTCCGATTTATTGTTGTTTATTTTCTTTTTTTACTTTATTATCTTTCTTTTTGGGTGCCAGAGTTGCAAAAGATCTTGTTCCCATAGAAGAGAGCCTGCCCTCAACCGAAGCAATATCGGCAACCTGTTCTTTTACTTTCTCAAGAACGGCAAGGCCTAAATCTTTATGCTGCATTTCTCTTCCGGAAAACATAACCGTTATCTGCACTTTGTCGCCGTCTTCAAGAAAATCTCTCACTTTTTTCAACTTCACGTTAAAATCATTTTCGGCAATTCTGGTCCTTAATCTTACTTCTTTAACCTGAACATTTTTTTGTTTCTTTCTGGATTCTTTTTCTTTCTTGGACAAATCATAACGAAACTTGGAATAATCTATAATCTTACATACAGGCGGTTTGGCCTGCGGTGATATTTCTATCAAATCCATCCCGGCTATTCTGGCACGTTTTAATGCCTCCATAGTGGGAACTATTCCTACCTGCTCGCCTTTTTCGTTGATAAGCCTTACTTCGGGAACCCTTATGTACTGATTAGTACGATATCTTCTTATATCTATACTATCCTCCTCGCAGGATTTTATTGAAAACGCCGATGATTAACCGCCTTAAGAAAACACTAATTCTACGGCACTTTTCCCTGCAAAAATAAAAAAAATAGAACGGACAAACAGATTTCCCGTCCCATAAATAAAATACTTTATGAAATATTTTTTAAGATAACCTTTTCCCTTTACTTAAGGTGAAGGTGAGCCGGGAAAACGACTTCTTATAAGAAGCTGCATTTTAAAAGTTTAAAAACTTGCTTCCATACAGCTATTAACACAACTCCGCTATTTTATTAAAATTTTTTTCAAAAGTCAATAGTTTGAATTCACCGCCGCCCAATGTACAATGGACAAGAAAAACTAAAATTAATGCTAAATTCCGCACGGTACAAGATTTTGAGTTTAGACAAGGCGTCAACGGGGCGAAGTTTACACAATAGGTAAATGAGCAACGTTGCCAAAAGATAAACCGTCAAT
>CAJOOL010000027.1 GCA_905236115.1 uncultured Endomicrobiia bacterium | reverse complement strand
GAAGTTCCGCTTGAAGCGGTTCAACCGCCTCTTTATAGGCAAAATCTGCTTCGGGCTTTGCTCATTCATAATTAATCAGCATTTCCTAAAGGAACAATAATGAAAATTTTAAAAAGATGGCAGGAAATATCTATAAAAAACTCGTTAAAAAACAGTCGTGTCGTTATGCTTGCAGGTTCAAGACAATGCGGCAAAACTACTTTGGCAAAAACGGTTTTATCGGAAAACATCACATACAAAACTCTTGACGATTTTTCACAAAGACAGTTTGCCGTTTTGGATCCAGACGGTTTTTTAAAACATTCTACAAAAACAATGATAATAGACGAAATACAAAAAGCTCCGGAACTTATATCTTCCATAAAAAAAATTGTGGATGAAAATAACGATAACGGACAATTTTTAATAACAGGCTCTTCAAATATTCAAGCAAATCCTGCAGTAAAGGAATCTTTGGCCGGCAGAGTGGAAAAAATTCGTTTAAGATCTTTCTCGCAAGGAGAAATTAATCAAAAAGAGCCCGTGTTTTTACAAAATGCTTTCAAAAAAATTTTTCTTAAAAACAAAAAAGATTATTCCCGGGATTTATTAATTCAGCTTGCGTTGGACGGCGGTTATCCCATAACATTTAACAAAAATACCGCAGAAAAGAGAAGATGGTATTTAAATTATATCAATACGTTAATAGAAAATGATTTAAAAGATATTTCAAATATAAAAAGGCAGTCGGCATTGAAAGATTTATTAAAAATTGTTGCAAGCTGGTCATCAAAATATATGAAAAAAAATGCAATATTAAGTTCCTTATCCATAACAAAACAAACTTTTGATACATACATTTCAATATTTGAAAATATGTATTTGGCGGAAAGATTAAATCCTTATTTATTAAATGACTATCAGTATATAACAAAAAAAGATAAGTTGTATATTTGCGACACGGGAATAATGTCAACTTTATTGAATTTAACTTTTGACAAAGTAAGAGAAAATACCGACACCGTAGGGAAATTGATAGAAACGTTTATCTTTAATGAATTGGCTTCAAACATTGACTGCTTTTTCGGTGAATATAATTTATATCATTACAGAGATAAAGACAAAAGAGAAATAGATTTTGTCGTAGAAGAAACCGTCAGCGGAGCTTTGCTGGCAATAGAAGTAAAAGCAGGAACTAATGTAGACTCATCGGCATTTAAACACATAAAATGGTTTAAAGAAAATATTTCAAAAAATAAAGATTTTATCGGGATTGTTCTCTATACCGGAAACGAAATTATATCTTACAAAGATAATTTATTTTTAGTTCCCATATCTTCTCTTTGGGCGTAGCTCTTAAAAAAGTTTTACTTTTTATCAACACAAAATACTCGCTTTCGTTTATTCAGAAAATTTTATTCAGGAAAGTTTCTTCAGCAGCTCATTTTCTATTTTCAGCAGCCTTATCTCATGGTCTTTAAGCTGCAACAAAATATCTTTATCCGTATTTTCATTGCCGTTGTCAACACTTCCGCCCGTACTGACAATTTGTCCACGATTGTCTGCCAAATAACTTGTCGGCACTTCCAGTGCCTTGGCTAATTTCTTGATTGTTTCATTTTTTGTTTTGTATCTTCCGGAAAGTATTTTGCTTAATGACGGCTGGCTGAGGCCTGCTTTCTGTGCCAATTGAGTTTGTGTCAAGCCTTTTTCTTTTAAAAGCTCCAAAACTTTAAAGAATAAAGCATTTTTGTTTGACATAATTATTCCTTAGAAAATGCCGGTTAGTTACAAATATCCAAAAGCCCTGTTGTTCCGTTCAGAAGCATTCAGCACTTCCTTACAGCCTTATTTTTAGAATAATAAACTCTTGACATATTTTATTATTTATATTATAATTATGTCATACCAAGAATATTTTGTTAGAATAAAAATTCTTAAACATTTTTAATTATAAAAGCCGAGCGGACTATAACATAGCAATAGCTCGACAAAAAGATAATAACTTGTCAGGAGCTTTATCTCTCGGCGATTATACCAAAATGCGGAGCATTTTTGTATAGCTGATAAGCTCTTTAAACAAGTCTGTCATCCCCGAATGTCTCTGTCGGGGATCTCGCAGTTGGAACGACTGTTGAATGCTTGAAAAGTTGAAGAGTTAAAAACGGCAACGACAGAAAGAGGAACCCGAAGGATTAGCCTCGGATAATATAAAAATAAAAAGCAAAAAGGAGAAAATTTATGAAAAAATTCAAAATCAAACAAAAGTCAAATCGCAGTGGTTTCACTTTGGTAGAGCTTGTTATTGTAATTGCAATCGTGATAATCTTGTCGGTAATATCCGTGCCGATTTATCGCGGTTACGTGGACAAGGCAAAATGGGCTGAAGGATATGCGTTGCTGGGAAATATCCTCTCAGCTCAAAAAGCTTATTATTCGGAATACGGGAATTTTTTTAGCTATAAAAGTGTTAGAGCGTGGTATTGGACTTGTAATGAACCATCTTTAGGAATAGATGCCAGAGGCAATAAATATTTTACTTGGTTTGGAATGGATATTACCAAAAATTATTTTAATGCACAAGCAATGAAACATATTGATTTGATAAAAGAAGGTAAATATTATTTACTTTTACAATATAATATTACTAAAGGAAGTAGAATTATTGATTTTGATGCCAATTGGGCAAAAGTAAATGATTGGGCTGATTAAAGTTTATTCAGTTTGTTAATCTGTTTTTTTGTAAAAAATTTTTTCAACTAAGGTCAATACATAGCGTTGACCTGTTAAAGAAAGCAGAATAAGGATTTTTTCTCTATTCTGCTTTCACTCATTCAATCTTTACTTATTTAGAATTAATCAGCATTTTTTTATGCAAGCTGAATATTTATATTGTTAAAATAAAACCATAAAAAATAAAAAAATTTGACAAAACGGATTTTTTTATTGTATAATCAGTCCATTATTAATTAAATACAAGCTTTTAGCAAAGTGGCTTAAGGATAAAAATCTTTAAGCCGCTTTTTAATTATAAATAATAAATTATTGTATATAGACAAAGGAGTCTGAAAGAAAAACTTTCAGGCTTTATTTTTTTAAAGGGAAGGGGGGAAAAATGAAAAAGATGTTGGTAATGTTTCTGCTTTTAATTTCCGTAAGTGTATTTGCTCCCATATACGCACAGGAAGTTGCAGCAGGAACGCAGGTTGCAGAACAAATGGTCGCAAATGAAGTAAACGGTGCAGATACGGCATTCATAATAATTTGTGCTGCACTTGTTATGGTAATGACACCGGGAGTAGCATTGTTTTACGGCGGTATGGTTAGACGTAAAAATGTTTTGGGAACATTGATGCAGAGCTTTGTTGTATTGGGTATTGCCACGGTTATTTGGATGCTTTACGGTTACAGTCTGGCATTCGGTCCGGACGTGGGGCATATTATCGGGAATTTAAAATGGGCGTTTTTAGACGGTGTGGGAACAGAGCCTGATCCGACATATTCATCAACGATACCACATCAGTTGTATATGGCATTCCAAATGATGTTTGCGGTTTTGACACCTGCACTTATTACGGGTGCTTTTGCGGAAAGATTTAAGTTCAAGGCCTTTATCGTATTTATTGCAGTTTGGCTGACGGTGGTTTACTGCCCGATAGCTCACTGGGTTTGGGGGCAGGGCGGCTGGATAGGAAATTTGGGCGGTCTTGATTTTGCGGGCGGATTGGTAGTTCATATTGCTTCAGGAACTTCTGCTTTTGCAGCAATATTGATATTGGGAACAAGATCAGGATACAAAAAAGAAGCAATGCCTCCGCATAACTTGCCAATCACTTTTATTGGTGCTACAATATTGTGGATAGGCTGGTTCGGATTTAATGCAGGAAGTGCTTTGGCAGCTTCGGGGCTGGCGGTTTCGG
>CAJOOL010000026.1 GCA_905236115.1 uncultured Endomicrobiia bacterium | reverse complement strand
TCTTAATGTTGTTCCGAAAGGAACCTCTATAAGACCTGTATTTTTAACGTGGCCGGTAATAGCGAAAGTTTTTGTTCCGGTAGATGTAGGAACACCGATTTTTTTATAAGAATCGGCACCGTCTCTGATAATTAAAGGAACCGTTGATAAAGTTTCAACATTATTGATTACTGTCGGTTTGCCGTATAATCCGTGCTGTGCCGGGAAAGGCGGTTTCGGTTTAGGCATACCTCTTTTTCCCTCAACCGAAGCAATCAATGCAGTTTCTTCACCGCATACGAATGCTCCCGCACCCTCCATAACGTGAAGTTTAAAATTGAATCCCGAACCGAAAAGGTTGTCGCCTAAAACTCCAATTTCTTCAGCTTTCTTGATAGCGTTTTTCATTCTTTCTACAGCCAAATGGTATTCGGTTCTTACATATACGTAACCCTCGTCCGCACCGATAGCTTTTGCTGCAATTATCATACCCTCTATAACACTGTGAGGATTTCCTTCAAGAACGCTTCTGTCCATAAACGCTCCGGGGTCTCCCTCATCGCCGTTACAGATAACATATTTTTTAGGACCGGGCTGAACTCTGGTTAAATCCCATTTTCTTCCTGTAGGAAAACCTGCTCCGCCTCTTCCTCTCAAACCGGAATCAAGAATTTCTTTACAGATTTGTTCGTCGGTCATTTCCAAACAGGCTTTCTTTGCAGAAGCATATCCGCCGATGGAAATATATTCTTCAATATCTTCCGCAGCGATAAATCCGCAGTTTTTCAAAACATATCTTTTCTGTTTTGCATAGAAAGGAATTTCTGCGTGGCCTTTATAGAATTTGTCATTATTTTTATAACAAAGTCTTTCAACTACTTCGTCTTTTACGATACTTTTTTCAAGGATTTCTTTTGCATCTTCAGGTTTTACTTTTGTGTACAAGATGTCTGCGGGAAGGATAGAAACAAGAGGCCCCATCTGGCAGAACCCTTGGCAACCGCTCTTGGAAATGAGCGTGCCCTTATTTTCTTCTTCTTTTTTAAGTTCTATAAGAACATCAATTTTCAATTCTTTTGCAGCTTTCAACATTTCGTCATAAACTTTTAAAGAACCGTTGGCAACACATCCCGTTCCTGCACAAATTATTATTCTTTTTTTAATTTGTTTGAATGCTTGCTGCACTTGTCCTGCAACTTTTTCCAAATCTATAGGCATTGTTATTTTCCCTCCTGTTTAATCATTTCATCAAGAACCGTGTTTACTTTTTCGGGAGTAACCTGCCCGTAAACTTCGTTATCTATAACCATTGCAGGTGCCAAACCGCATGCACCTAAACAAGATACAGTTTCAAGCGTGAACAACATATCGGGAGTTGTGTTTTGATTGTCGGTAAGATTAAGTTTTGATTTGATTGCGTCTATAAGAAGTGTGGATTTTTTTACGTGGCAAGCTGTTCCGTCACACACCTTTATTATATGTTTCCCTTTCGGGTTTAGCGTAAAGTGTGCAAAAAACGTTGCAACCCCGTAAACTCTTGCAGGGGAAATTTCCAATTCCGATGCTATAAAATTCAAAACATCTTCAGGAAGATATTTATATACTTCCTGCACCGCCTGCAGAATAGGAATAAGCCTTGCTTTATCCTTTCCGTTTTCTTCAAGAATTTGTTTGACTTTATCAAAATTCTCGTTTGCCATCTTGTTCTCCTATAACTTATTTAATACTTATTATACAAACCTGTTCCTGTCCGAATAAATAAGACAGAACGAAAAAACCTGTTTTAAAGTAAAATTTTATCTATTTAAGAATTTTATGTCAACAGATTTATTCTTATAAAACTTTGTTATATTATTCTAAGAAATTTTTAAAAAATTTTTATAGGAAATTTTAAGGAAATACTGATTAATTATGAATGAGCAAAGTCGGCACTTATTAAACTATCATCATTGAATCGCCGTAAGAAAAAAATCTGTATTTCTTTTCCACCGCCTGTTTGTATGCGGATAAAATAAATTCTCTCCCTGCAAAAGCACTCGCCATCATAAGCGGTGTGGAACACGGAAGATGTAAATTGGTAAACATAGCTTTAACAATTTTGAATTTATAACCGGGATAAATAAAAATTCCCGTCTCGCCGGAAGAACTTTCTATACTTATAAGTTCACCGTTATTATCGTATTTCCCCGTAAGGCCGGCTATAGTCTCAAGACTTCTGACACTTGTGGTACCTACGGCAATAATGCGTTTTTTCTCGCAGAGAGCTTTATCTATTTTTGCGGCATTTTCGGCATCAAGAATATATCTTTCGGGAAGCATTTTATGACTTTCAATATCTTCTGATAGTATCGGTTTAAACGTTCCCCAGCCGACATGCAAAACTATATGTATTATTTCAACTTTTTTTTCTTTCAGCTTATTTAATATTTCATCGGTAAAATGAAGCCCTGCAGTAGGTGCCGCT
>CAJOOL010000025.1 GCA_905236115.1 uncultured Endomicrobiia bacterium | reverse complement strand
GTATATCCGGGCATTATAACATCAATATTTTTTTCGGCTTTTTCAATAAGAACTTTTTGAAAATCTTTCAACATATCAAATATCGTCATTATTTCTTTTCGGACATACAGTCTTAAATCCGTAGCTACCTGGTCGTTTCTGCTTCTGGCGGTGTGCATTTTACCGCCGACAGGACCTATTCTTCTTATAAGTTCTTTTTCTATTGCAAAATGAATATCTTCTTCCATAGGCAGTGTCCAGCCTGTAGACAAATCTTTAAGGATTGCTTTCAATCCTGATATGATTTTCTTGCCGTCGGAAGCCGGAATAATTTTTGTTTTAATCAACATTTGCACGTGGGCTATGGAACCCTCAATATCAACTTCCGCAAGCCTCTGGTCAAAAGAAAACGAGCCGATAAATTGTTGAAAATTTTTCATTGTGTACCTCTGTTATGAATTTTAAAATTTAAATTATGCTTCTATGTATTCTATCATTTTTTTATTGTAACAACAACAGAAAAAAAGATAAAAAATTATGAAAGTATGAAAGCAGGGTAAGATTTTTTTTCTTATCCTGCTTTCTGTTTGAGGTCAACGCTATGTATTGACCGTATAATATATTTTACAATTTATTGAGTAATAACAATTATTACAATTCTTTAATTTCAATTATACCAAGAATTATCTCCATTTATAGGAAAATCAACATATTTTGAACCTTTTGTTACGTTATAATATAATACCAATGAAGTATCATTCTCTTTTTGATATTCTAGCGGTTTTATTATTTCTGCAGAAAATGAACGTCTGATACGCACGCTGTCTGACCAACCGGTCATAAAAAGAGTAAAATATTTATTGCCTCTTGCATCAATACCCAAAATTTCTTCACAATTTGAAAATTCACCTCTTAAACTGCTATCAGCCCATCTTAAAAAATTACCATGTTCACTATAATAAGCCTTTTGTGCTGAAAGTATTGTTCCCATAAGAGCATAAGCCTCAGACCATTTTGCCTTATCTATATACCCTCTATAAATCGGAACGCTAACTACTGAAAGAATAATCACGATTGCAATTACGATAACCAATTCCACCAAGGTAAAACCGCTGCGATTTGGCTTTTGTTTGATTTTAATTTTTTCCATAATTTTTCTCCTTTTTATTTTTTATATTATCCGGGGCTAGCCCCACGCTTCCTCTTTCGCCGTTGCCGTTCAAACTACTCAGCTTCTCAGCTATACAAAAAATCGGAGATTTTTTGTATACTCTCGCCGAGAGATAAATGACCCGGGAAGGTTTTTATCTTTTCCAAGCTGTGCTATGCTTTGGACGGTGTGTCCAAAACAGCCCGCTCGGCTTTTGTGTTTTTCTTAAAATAAATATTTTTAATATTAATATAAAAAAAATTCATATCTATATTAAAAATAATACCATATATCCGTAAAAAAGTCAAGTTTTTTTGCAGAGGTAATAAATGGATTTCGGAAAAAAATTAAAAAAACTTTTAAATGATAAAGATATGAGTCAAACCGATTTATCAAAATTGACGGATATAAAACAGTCGGTAATAAACGGCTGGATAAAAGGACATTCCAACAATCCAAAATTTTCCACGCTTGAAAAACTGGCCGAAGCATTGAATGTTTCCGTAAATTATTTTACCGACAATAAAGACACGGAAAAAGCAGACAGCCCGGCGGAAAGTTATAAAGATATGAATATGAATATGAAGCTGATAATTGATTTGATTGAAAAACAGAATAAAATAATTGAAGAAAAAGAAAAAAACTTTGAAGAAAAAATGAAAAGATATGAAACGGAAAACAGTTTATTGAAAAAAGAGATTGAGTTGATAAAAAATAAAATTCAATAAGTATTTTTCCTTAAGAAAACATTTCTTTTGCTTTTTCATTAAGCGAAACGTAGTCGGTCTTGCCGGTTCCCATAACAAGCATTTCATCCAAAACCACTATCTTTTTGGGAACAAACAAATCACTGTAACCCTGTGCTTTAAAATCCGCACTGATTTGTGCAAACGTTGTATTCGGTCTGGTGGTAAACAATACCAGCTGTTCGCCTTTTTTTTCGTCGGCAACGGCAACAACTGCATGCTGATAATCTTTCCATAATTTTGATATGCTTTCTTCAACGGCAGTAAGCGAAACCATCTCTCCGGCAATTTTGGCAAAACGTTTTGCTCTGCCTTTTATCGTAATAAATCTGTCTTTGTCAAAATCCACAATATCTCCGGTATCATACCAGCCGTCTTCGGGCGGCTGTATCACTCCAGGTTTATCGGCCTTAATGTAGCCGAGCATTATATTTTTGCCTTTAACAATCAAACGTTTACCGTCTTTAATTCCCGGCACATCGCCCAAACGAACATCTATACCCGGGAATATTCTGCCGACGGAACCTTTCTTAAAATGCGTGCAGGTATTTACCGAAAGAACGGGAGCCGTTTCTGTAGCACCGTATCCCTCAAGCAGTCTGATACCGAAATTCGTAAACAAACTTTTAACAGTTTCTTCCTTTACTTTTTCCGCCCCGACAACGGCAATCTTAAGAGAATAGAAATCATAAGCGTGGGCATTTTTTCCGTAGCCGGAAAAGAACGTCGGCGTGGTAATAACCGCAGTAGAGTTGGTATCGTAAATAAGTTCGGGAATTATCTTATAATGAAGCGGCGTGGGATACAAGAATAATTTTATTCCTCTGGTAAGAGGAAGAATAGTTCCGGTTGACAAACCGAAAGAATGAAACAAAGGAAGAGCTACAAAAAAACTGTCCAACACGTCAAAAAACAAAACCGAAGTAATTTGATTTACGTTGGCAACAATATTTTCATGACTTAAAACAACGCCTTTCGGCACACCCTCGGAACCGCTGGTAAAAAGAACCACCGCAGGGTCTTTAGGCGTAACGGCCTTGCTGATTTTTTTGTAATAATATTTCGGGAAAAACGAAGCCAAAAGACCTGTTAATTTTTCTTTTAAAGTAATTTCTTTTTTTAAATCTTCAAGATAAATTATTTTAAAATTTTCTTTTTCCAAATCTTTTACCAATTCTTCAAAACCGCCTTTTTTAACAAACTGTCTGGAAGAATAAATGGTTTTTAATGCGGCAGTCTTACAGCAGGAAATCATATTTTTTGTTCCGGTGGAAAAATTCAACATACAGGGAACAATATTGTATGCCTGCATACCAAAAAACGAAACTACGGTTGCAACTGCACCGGGAAGCAAAACACCGACATACTCTTTCGGTTCGGAATGTTTGGAAAATTGTTTTCCCAAGACAAACGCCGCAGTAAAAAGCTGCCCGTAACTTAACGGCTTGCGTGCAATATCTTCCACGATTTTTTTACCGCGTCCGACAAAGTCTTTGGCTTCTATTAAAGATTCAAATAAAGTTTTGTCCGAGTTTAAAGAATAATATGTTGCGTCGGTCATAATATCAAAAAGACGGTTTGTTATTTCTTTTTTTCTTTCTTCACCTTTAAGTTCTTTTGCAACATTCAATTTGGTAGGTTTTAAAATACTTAAAGAAACTTTTGCTCTGGGTTTCTTTTTAAATTTACTGCCGAAATGAGAAAACATCGTATACTGAGTTCCGGATATGTAAATAGGTATGATTTGTGCGTCGGTTTTATCGGCAATCATTGCAGGACCGGGATAAATTTTCAT
>CAJOOL010000024.1 GCA_905236115.1 uncultured Endomicrobiia bacterium | reverse complement strand
TACCTTGATTGTCGCATATGTGTTTTAACCAATACATAAACTGTTTTTCTTTATAAAAATATTTAAATTTTAAAAATATATAAAATTTTAACGATTGAAAATTTTTGCGTATTTCCGAACTTTTTTCAATGAACCACAAAATAAAATAAAGAAAATTGGTGATTGTATAAAGATATAAAAACAGATTATAGTATTGGTAAAAAGGCACAAAAAAATTATATTTTAAGTTTATTTTTTGAACAAAAATTGAACTGTTTTTGGATAGTTGTCTCTGCTTGACGGTGCATAAAATTTGGAATTATTTTCGCAGAAAAGCAGAGAAATATTTATAAATACGGAATAAACAAATATTAAAATAAAAAATATTTCGGCTGTCTTCTTCAAAAAATTTGTGTTTAATTTCGTGTAAACATAATAAAATAAAATTAACGATAAAACAACTATAAACGACATATATTCAAAAAAGAATCTTATTACCATACCTACAAAACTTATAACAAAAATATTAATCATCACAACAACCGTCATAAGCACAACGACATAAAAAATATTTTTGTTTTCTTTAAAAATATCCTTTAGAAATTTCGGAATAAAAACAAATAAAAAAATTAAAGGAAATGTCCAGATAATACCCGTAACAAACTCATTACCGACAGAATGTCCGTTACTTTGTGCAAGAGAAAAAACTGTTTTTTCATTTATATTCGGGAAAGAAAAAATATTGTATTTTAGTGCAAGGAAAAAATCTTTTAAAGACGGATTTTCATGATAGTAATTAAGCTGATACTTCCAGCCGAATTCAAATATTGAATCAAATCTCAGATAATTATATCCCGCAATAATTAAACCGACAAATATACAAGGTATCAAAAATATTATTGTATGTTTTAAAGAAGTTTTTATGTTTTTAGTTTCGTTATATTTTATCCAAATTACGGCCGATAAAAATACGGGAATAAACAAAACATAATGCGGCCTTGCACCGACGGAAAAACTTAACAGCAAGCCTAACAGGAAAACAAAAAAATATGAAAATTTTGAATACAATAAATTATAATAAAAAACGGCAAATGACAAAAGCAACAAAACATTGGCAGTTATTATTGCAACTTCGTATATACAGCTTCTTATCAAGATAAAAGGCAAAATACTGCAAAACCCTATAAGAAAAATACTCAATATATCAAAATTTTCTGCCGAAGGCTGCCGTTTTTTTAACTTAAAGAAGAAAAATACCAATAACAAAAAAGAAATGCAGCTTAAAACAAAAACCAGAAATTTATCCGTTAAATACAAATCAGTTATTAAATTAAAAGGCAGATAAAACAACAAAACAGGCGTTATACCGAAATACAAATATATTTTTCCTTTATACAAACTGGTGTCAAAAAGCGGCATTAAATTATTATCTTCGTAAGTATATTTTTCATAATTTTTATAAATACCGGGAGATTTTAACTTAGGGTATTTTTCGCAATCTATAAGAAGATACAGCTTATGCCGTTTTAAAGATTTTACCAAAAAATTATAATAATTTCCCAAAGGCGTGTAGACCTGAATTTGCTGCGACGGATAAAATTCTTTTTCTAAGTGAAAGAAATTTTTGGAAAGAGAAAAATAACACGATAAAACAAGCAGTATTGATAAAAAAACAAAATATTTATTATATTTAGGAAAAATTTTCGGTATAAAGGAAAAACAAAACAAAAATAATATTATAAAAAATAAATTCATAATTCCGTATGTCCTTTACAGTCTTTCAATAGGCTGCCCTTGAAAGACTGACGACGGTAATTTTTCCGGCGGAAAATTCTTTTAATATTTTAGAACATTGATTTATTGTGGAACAGGTGGTAACAATATCATCAATCAACAAAATATTTTTATCTTTTATCACATCGGCAT
Source organism: uncultured Endomicrobiia bacterium (assembly GCA_905236115.1). Classification (GTDB taxonomy): domain Bacteria; phylum Elusimicrobiota; class Endomicrobiia; order Endomicrobiales; family Endomicrobiaceae; genus Ruminimicrobiellum. The sequence goes on along the minus strand of CAJOOL010000024.1, from coordinate 933 downwards.
ATTTTTTATTTACGGCAAACATATTTTCCAAATTTTCAATACGCTGTTGTTTTTTCAGCTTGAATTGAGGTTTGGTATATTTGGTTCTTTTTAAAGCTTTTGTATAAACAGGTTTATTTATATTTTCGGCAACGGCTTCTGCAAGAAGTGCCGCCTGATTAAAGCCTCTTAACAAACCTTTATACCGGTGAATAGGAACAGGAATTATTACATCCGTCTCTTTATCAATATTTTGCTCTTTTATAAAATCAGACATAAGTTCCGACAAATCTTTGGCAAGAAAAAACTTCCGGGAATATTTAAATTTTTTTATTAAAGTTCTTGTTTTTCCGGAATATAAAAAAGGTGATTTTATGACGTCAAAATATATATTTTTTGCATTTTTGCAGTCACGGCAAATCGTTTCACCATCAGGTAGAGGAAGACTGCATTTTTGACAGACAATACCGTCAAGTTTCGGCAGAGAATTTTTGCAATCAGAACAGATACTTGCAGACGAATTAAAATGTAAATCTTTCCCGCAAAGCGAACATGTTTTAGGAAAAATTACCGATAAAATAAAATTTATTATTTTTAACACGTGATTATGATACATATTTTTAAAAAATAGATGTATGGATGTATGAATGTGTAAAAAAATGCCAAAATAAATTTTGAAATAAAAAGTTTGAGGCGAAAGAAAAAATAAATTTTCAATTCGCCTCATTGCAGGAACAGCTGCTATGTGCCGTCCTGTTTGCTATTTAAATAATTTTTTAAACATTTGACCACCACTCTGTATAAGTCGGTTCTTTACCAATCTCATAATTAAGTTGCAGTGCAGCCATTCCATCTTTGTTTTGATTTCTAACCGATTTATTTCCCATTGCTACACAAGCAAAACAACTCTTTGGATCATTATTGTTAGCTAACTCATCTCCAACTTTAAAAATC
>CAJOOL010000023.1 GCA_905236115.1 uncultured Endomicrobiia bacterium | reverse complement strand
TTTTATACTCTTACTTTTCCCGTAATAAGTTTGTCGGTCAAACCTTTTTTCTGGATTTTAAGCATTTCAAGTTGACGCTTCAAAAGAGAAATTTCTTCAACAAGCGTATCCAGAATTTCGGCATATTTTTTCTGTAAGGATAAAGGCGGAATGTTCACTCTCATCATTTGCAGTCCGTCAAAACCCAAGCTGTCACGCACTCCGCCCTGAATGTAAATTTTCATCTGCTCAAAAAAATCCTGCGTCTTAAAATAATGTTTAAAGTAATCTCTTAAAAGTTTTTTTTCGTCGGTTTCAAAAACTATATACAAAGGACTTACTATCCCCTGTTCAAAATTATCCAGCACTGCAACCGAACCGACATTTATTCTGGACGGATTGTATGCGAATTGCCCTTTTTTGACGATTTTATAAGTTTTTAAATTTTTGCTTGCTATAACTCTTTCAAACTGTTCATCCTGATTAACAAAACCTTTGGAATTGGTTACGCTTAAAACATTGTTTAATTTATTATTCTTATTTTTTACGGAAATTTCTATTATATAATTTTTCAGTCCTTGTTTGCCGGAAAGAAATTTCTGTGCAAAAGCTCTGTATCTTATTTCTTTTTTTTCTATAAGTTTTTTCAACAGTTCAATATTTTCTTCCCATGCCGAAAGAATATCGGAAATTTTTTCCTGCTCTCTGAGTGTAGGAAGAGGAATTTTATATCTTCCGTAATCCGACAAAGTAAAGCTGGCCTGATTGACGGCGGGTTTGGATATGGCCTGTATAAAATATTTATATCTTTCCGACGACGTATGTGCCAGAAAAATTTTCGGAAAAATATTTTTCTTTAATTTTATTCTCATCAAATTGGTGGTAAAAATGGTTTCTCTTTTAAGTTCGTTTTCAAACAAAGCACTTTTCCCTATCTGAGCAATACTGTTGATAAAATTTACCAGTATATCACCATCGTTAAGAAAATAATTTTCCGTTTTTGCTCCCTGATTATCGTCTCTGAACCAATACTTTACGTTATCAAAAACAAGTTTTTCTTCGCAAATATTGTTGGAGCGTATTACGGGAAGACCTATATCGGTATGAGAAAGTTTTCTGGATAATCCGCTCTGCGTCTGCTCAAACAGACTGCTGAAACTGACTACATCCCATTCCTGAGGAACAAGACCTATTTTGGTTTGTTTAAATTTTGTTTTCATGATTTTTTTCTTTTTTTATTTTTATAATTTTTTTAGGAAACACCGCTCTCAACCTTTGCTCGTTCATAGTTAATCAGCATTCCCTAAACAGTTCCAAACCGTCTTGAGAAATATTTTTATCAAAACTCATTTCCTTTAAATAACTTTTTATTTTTTTTCTTACTTTGGTTAATTTGGTTTCCAGCTCTTCAATTTCTTTCTGCGTTTTTTCAATATCAATTTCGGATTTCTGTTTGAAGTTGTCAACGTAACGAGGAATATTCAGATTATAGTCATTGTCTTTCAATTCCTGCATACTTGCCAAATAAGAATATCCGGCAATACTTTTGCGGGCTTTATAAGTTTTAACTATTTTTTCAATATCTTTATCTCTGAGAATATTTTGATTTTTTACGCTTGCATAATCAGCCGATGCATCAATAAATAAAATATCTTTGTTTTTTCTGTTCTTTTTAAATATCAATATCGCGGCAGGAATTCCCGTTCCGTAAAACATATTTTGAGGCAGACCGACTATGGCATCCAGACAATTGTCTTCTTCAATAAGCTGCTTTCTTATTTTTTTCTCTGAGCCCTCTCTGAACAGCACTCCGTGCGGAACAACTACGCCTGCTCTTCCGCCGTCTGCAACCGCCGTTTCAACCATGTGGGAAATGAAAGCATAATCGCCTCTGTTTTTCGGAGGTACGCCCCGCCAAAAACGGTTGAACTTATCCGAAGACGCATTTTCCGCTCCCCATTTATCCAGAGAAAAAGGCGGATTTGCTACAACCACATCAAACTTCATCAGCTTGTCGCCCTCAATAAGTTTAGGATTGTTGAGCGTATCGCCCCACTCTACTCTGGCATTATCTTTGGCATGAAGAAACATATTCATTTTGCATAATGCCCACGTTCCGCCGTTGCTTTCCTGACCGTATAAAGAATAGTTGTCGCAGCCTATTTCGTTTGCCGCTTTTATGAGAAGAGAACCGCTCCCGCAGGCAGGGTCGCAAATTCTGTCGCCCTCTTTAGGTTCTACCAGCTTTGCAAGAAGTTTTGATACCTGAGGCGGCGTATAAAATTCTCCGCCTTTCTTGCCTGCACCTGCAGCAAATCTTGCTATAAGATATTCGTAAACATTGCCTATAATATCGGAACCGCCGACTTTTGACGGTCTTAAATCCAGCTTGTCGTCGGAAAAATCTTCTATCAAATTTTTCAATCTGGCATTTCTTTCTCTTGTTTCACCCAGCTGCAAATCTGAATTAAAATCTATGTTTCTGAAAACACCTTCCAATTTGCTTTTGTTGTCTTCTTCAATTTTTTCCAATGCTTCATTTATAATCTGTCCTATCCGTGCATCGTTTCTGTGTGCAAAAAGATAATCGTAAGAACAGGTTTTATCCAGCTTAAATCTTTCTCTTTCAAGACGGCGTCTGATTCTTTCTTTATCGTCGCCGAATTCTTTTACAAGTTTTTCGTAATTATCTTTCCAAACATCGCTTATATATTTTATAAACAGAAAAACAAGTATGTAATTTTTATATTCCGACGGATCAACAACGCCTCTGAAAGTATCGCAGGCTTTCCATACAATGGAATTGATTTTGTCCTGGCTGGTAATTGCTGCCGAAACGTTTGAAACAACTGCATTTTGCTCGGTCATTTTCTGCTCCTGAATTTTTATTATCCGAAAAAACCGGCTAATAAGGTTTCCGTTATTTTTCGTCTTAAAATTTCCGTCTTATCTAATATTTCTTTCTGAAGAAAAAACTGCTCTTTAAAAAGTTCGTTAAGCTCTGCGGCAAAACGTTGTTTTTTTAAACTCACCGCATTTACGGGCAGCTCCGATAAAACGGGTTTTGTAATATTTTTTATGGATAATCCTGCGGTTTTCGGCGAACTTTTAAGAAAATATTTTTGTGCATAAAAACCGTTAAGATACATACACAAATATTCCGGAAGAATATTTTTATCGGTAACTCTTATGATAATATGTGCCGATGTAACCGTAACTTTTCTTGGAACTTTTTTTATTACAAATGCGTTGTTAATTAAGCCCTTTGCCTTAAATATAATGTCATTCGGCTTGATAATTTCCTGTTTTTTTAATCCGGTAATTTTAATTTTTCTTACATCTTCGGAATTAATATAAACACTGTCCGACGATGTAAAATGCGATGTATCCAGCAAACCGTTTTTTTCATTCAA
>CAJOOL010000022.1 GCA_905236115.1 uncultured Endomicrobiia bacterium | reverse complement strand
CTTTCATTGATTTTTTCAGCTAAATCTCTCTGTGTCATGTCCTGAAAATCTAATTTATCTTTAACTCGTAACCAAAAATCCAACATAAATAAAAAAAATAGCACAAATGTACCATTCATTACTTGATTATTATGCTATTAGTACTTATTTATAGAAAGAAGTTAGCACAAATGTGCGAAATTTTGGTGATATACATTACCATAAAAAAAGGAGGAATCTGTATGGCAGATTTAAAATCGGGATTGATCTTAAAGGATGGCGAGCAACTCGTCATGGAAATTGAAGCGGAACTTTGGGCAACTAGTTCAAATCCATTTGCGCGTTTATTAGGTGAAATTAATCGAGTTATTGCTATGATCTTCGGAAACAGAAGAAAAGGCTTTGTCGTAATTACAAACAAACGCGTTGTTAAAGTCGTAAATATCGTTAGTTGTTATTGTTTCAATACTGGCCGAGAGGTTAAATATTTACTTCCATCTGCTGTAAAAGAAGTAAGCTACTCAAAACATGCTACATGCGGATGTTTTTGTCCAGCCTACTATTTTCAGTTTGAAACTCAGACAGAGAATACACGCATTATGCTTAAAGGCGTAGATGAAGAGGGAGCACAGAAAACTGTTGATGCATTCTACAATGCAATAGCTAGAGCCCAGATGGGAAATGAATAGAATTCTTAGATTTTACTATCTTAATATATATTCTTTTCTTTTACTCTTTTTGAGTTTTGTTATTATTGCTGTGCCGTTGTACAAAATAACGGCATGGCTTTTAGTTCTTCAGATAATACTTGCTATTTATATCTTTATCCAATCGATAAAATTATTTTCTAGTTGGCAGGATAAAAAACTAAAATATAAAATTCTTATGGGCAAGAACAAAAACGAGTTTAGACCAGAAACTTTTAAAGCGTTTATGCAGATGCCTTGTGGAAGGCTTTTGACAAAAGCAGTTCTAAAAGATTTAGGTAAAAAATCAGAGTATAAAAACCTTATAAAATATAAAACTCCATTTTTAAAATCAATAAAAAACAACTTTGTTCCAGAAAAAACGGTAATTTACATAAACGAGGAAATTAAATGACAGTATTAAAATATTTTATAGCCAGCATAATTGGTACAGGAATTGCACTTGTAATGAATCTTCTTTTTGCTAGAAAGGTTGGAAATCAAAAATGTAAAAGTATTATAAGCTTACTTTCGTTTTTAGTGAGTATTGTTATTTGCAATTTTTTTGTTTTTTCTGCACAAGCAAAAATCTATGTTTCAAAAACACTTGATTTTGCAATTCGGACTACAGAAAATAAAATAAAGGAATTTTCACCGGAACTTCTTAAACTTGAATATGACGCCTCGGCAATTACAGAACTTACAGACGAAATATCAAACCTAAAAACGGAGATTACTGAACCAGCAAATTCAAATGAAGAAAAAATCATAACCCGTATTGTTCTCGATTCATTTTTAAATACAATAACTGGAAAAACAGAGATTATTTCAAATACTATTTCTTATTTTCAAAAAGAAAACGGGAAAATTTCTGCAGATTCTCTCTTGCAAGGGGCAAAGAAAATAATATTGGAAAAAGCATCTCCGTATTTTTTCATTTTTAAGATTTTAGTAATTGTTCTATTTGCTGCGTATTTCATAATTTATCTTTGTCTTTGCTCATATTTTAAAGGCGAGAGGAAATTTTATAATAATTCCATTCAGTTTGGAGATGAAAATACTTCAGCTGGAATGGAAAATAAATTTTAATATTGGAGGATTTAATGAAAAAAATTTTCAGTTATTGCAATTCTTATGGTAGCGGCAGTCGAACTGTCTGCTTCGGATGTAAGCAATTTGCTTGACAAGGCAAAAGAAGCTTATATTTCTGGAGATAAAATAACGGCAATCCAAAATATCGATGAAGCGAAAAAAATCATTGAACAGGAAAAATTAGATTCAAATATCGATGACTACACAGAAGTTGCAAACTGGGATATTGTAGATTTAAAATCTGAGTTTTATATTGGGAGAAAAGTCAAAATTTATGGAACATATTATGGGATTTCTGGAAAAGATTCGATAAATATCGAACTAAGAGGGTGTACGTTTGATTCTTCGCTTATAGACCAAATACTTACTCTAGAAAAATTTAAAAAATACACATTTTATGGAACAATAAAAACTAAAACATATGGTTCACCATTTTTACATGTTGAAGTAATTCAATGAAGGAGTAAAACTATGGGAGACAAAAATAGTTCTTTAACAAGAGTTATACCGTTAATGGATCTGCTGATTAAAGACACCGTAAATTTTGACAAATTTTTTACAATATTCAATAAAAAGATTGAAATTGACTACCCGATTATTGAATATCGTTATGGTTATGATGAAAAAGCAATACAGCCACCGAGAAGTATTTTAAAATGGCTGGTTGAAAATACGGACAAATTAAAAGATTCGGAAAAAGCCAAAATCATAGCAGATACAAAAAAATCATCAATCGAGAGGGCAAAATTATTTTCAAATGATGAAAATCAGAAAAAGACTGCGCTCTCAAATTTAGAAAAACAGAAACTACCTCAAGTAGCATGGTATATTTTTGAAGGATATACTCAGCCTGATATTTATATTGAAACTCGAACAACAATTATAGTAGGAGAAGCAAAACGAACAGAGGACAAACTGACCACAGAAACAACATGGCTTAAAAACAGAGACCAGCTTATCAGGCATATTGATGCAGTAATTGATTCTGGTAAAGAGGTATATTCATTTTTTCTTGTAGAAAATAAGGATTTATATAATTTTGAAAACTATTCTGACATAGAATATTTCAAGAAAAGTCTACCTCACAGAGATGAGAAAACTGTTAAAAAGATTTTCGATACATATTGTGGCGTAACCACTTGGAATGATGTAAAAGAACTTTTTCCCGAAATATATTTTCCTAATACGTTGGAGGAATTTTAGTTTCCATTTAAATACAAGAACTAGTAATTAAGGTTATGAGGTATAAAAAATTTTCTTGAAAAAATGATAAAGGTACATACACTTTCTAAGTCATCTCTGAAAATGAAGTGTGGCAGAAAATTTAATTATGTCTCTTAAAAAACAATTGACTTGTAAATAAATCTACATTAGATTTCAATTAGCGGTGAGTCCTACCCTAAATGGAATCATTAAAAGCAGTGTACCCTACTGTAAGTGGGAACTTTAAAAGCGGATAGTCCTGCCGTCAAGTGGAATCGATAAAGCCGTTCAGTTCGCTGAGACGGCTTTACTATTTAGT
>CAJOOL010000021.1 GCA_905236115.1 uncultured Endomicrobiia bacterium | reverse complement strand
GACGAGAGGACACAGAAAAAACTGCAAAGTTTGAGGCGAAGCGAAGTATTTCGGCGACCGCGGTGTGCTGAAGTGTGAGCGTAGCGAACGGGCACATAAGGGAGCTGAATACGATGCTGTAGCCCAAAATTTGCTGTTTTTTCGCTGTAAATGAAACTTTATTTAAATGATATAGTCAACTGCGTTTTGGAAAATCTGCTTCCCCCACCCAAACATCCCGTCAAACCCCTCTCTTGCAGGATGCTGAAGAGCATAAACATATCTTTCCGGATGAGGCATAAGACCGAAAACATTTCCTTTATCGTTACAAATACCTGCAATAGAATTTAATGAACCGTTCGGATCCAAAGGATATTCGGTTTTATTTCCGCTTTTATCACAGTATCTGAAAACAACCTGATTATTTTTTTCTATTTTATCCAGCACTTTACAGTCGGCAACAAATTTTCCCTCGCCGTGTGCTACCGGAAGAGAAATTACATCGGGAAGATTTTTAGTCCATAAACAGGATGTAGCACCGTTTACTTTTTCGGTTTTTAAATAAACCCATCTGCATTCAAATTTATTGCTGTCGTTGTAAGAAAGCGTGGAAATCTGCTCAAAATTTTTAGGTTCCGGAAGAAGCCCCATTTTTACAAGCACCTGAAAACCGTTGCAAATACCTATAATAGGCTTACCCGATAATGCGAATTTTTTTACATTGTCGCCGAGCTTATTTTTTATCTCGTTGGCAAGAATTTTTCCGGAAGCAATATCGTCTCCGTAGGAAAATCCCCCCGGCACAGCCAAAATATCATAAGATAAAATTTTATTTTTGTTTGAAATAAGTTCATTAATGTGAACTCTGTCCACAACAGCACCGCACAGCTCAAATGCCGTCTTTAATTCATAATCACAGTTTGTTCCTGCAGTTCTTATAATAATTGTTTTTACTTTTTTCATATTTTTATTACCATTGCAGAGTTTTCTGCCAAGCCTTTTGTAAATTTTTTATATTTTCTTTAATTGAAATTTTTGACTTTTCGGAACTCAATACAAAGTTTTTATTACCGCTGACAGTTCCTATCTTTGAAAATATATGACCTTTAAAAATTTCTTCAAAAGATTTTTCGTTTTCGGGATTTACTTCAACAATAAATCTTGTGTTGCTCTCCGAAAACAAAGTTTCCGCAAGTGTCATTTTTTCGCTTGTCTTTATCAAATCGGCATTAATGTATACGCCTTTATCTCCTGCAAAAGCCATTTCCGCCATTGCAGTAACAAAACCACCGTCGGAACAATCGTGACAGCTTTCAACAAATCCTGCGTTTATAGCACCGTGCAGTTTTTTCATTAAATCTTTTGAAGTTTTTACATCCACATCGGGAACTATTCCGTTTTTAATATTTTTTATTTTTGCATACACGGAACCGCCGAGCTCATTGTTTGTTACGCCCAAAAGATAAATGCTATTGCCGGCATCTTTTAAATCCATTGTTATAGTTTTATAAACATCATCTATCACCGACATTGAAGAAACCAAAAATGCCGGAGGAATGGAATACGTTTTTCCGTCAATAGTGTATTCGTTGTAAAGACTGTCTTTACCTGAAATAAACGGAACGCCGTAACCTAAAGATAAATCATAAGCAGCCTGTGCCGCACGGACAAGACTTCCCAAGATTTCCGGTTTATTCGGGTTTCCCCAGCAGAAGTTATCAAGCAGCGAAATTTTCTCGGGGTCGGCACCTACACAAACAGCATTTCTCATTGCCTCTTCTATGGCAGACGCCGTCATTTTATATGTATCAATTTTTCCGTATTCAGGATTTAATCCGTTGGAAAGAACTACGCCTTTCTTTGTTCCTTTGACTACAGTGTAAGGCCAGATAACCGCCGCATCCTGCGGACCCCAATTTATTATGGAACTGCCCTGCAAAGGCTTTATTACCGTCTGTCCCTGCACTTCGTGGTCGTACTGCCTGATAATCCAGTCTCTTGAACATACATTAATATCAGCAAGAACATTTTTAATATCTTTTGATAACTCTTTATCGGAAATT
>CAJOOL010000020.1 GCA_905236115.1 uncultured Endomicrobiia bacterium | reverse complement strand
TATTCATTTTTACAACAAATCTTTCACCGTTCATATTCACTTGATATTTAATCAATAATTTTAGGCGTTACAAAAATCAAAACGTTTGTTTTGTTGTCTACGGATTTGGTATGTTTGAAAAGTATTCCCAGCAGAGGAATGTCCGACAGCAGCGGAATGCCGGAAGAAACTTTATCTTTATAGTTTTCTATTAAGCCTGCAATAACTATCGTCTGACGGTCTTTCAGCACTACATTGGATGTAGCCATTCTTTTGGCAACATTCGGAAAGCCCTGCACCACATTGGACCAGTCCAGCCTTGAAAGTTCCGTTTTTATTGATAAATCTATTTTGAAATCCGGAAGAATTCTCGGTAAAATTTCCGTGATAATTCCGTATTCTTTCCACTCCACGTTACCGCCGGAAACACCAGATACGGAAATGGGAAATTCGCCTCCCACCATAAAGCGTGCTTTTGTTCCGGACTTTGTTACAAGTTTAGGTTTTGACAGAACTTTTGCCGAGCCGCTTTCCTGAAGAAGTTTTAATTTTGCCGTCAGCGGTGTATATCTTACCCAGTCATTAAATTCCACCAAAGACGGATAAGCCGTTGCACCGTCTGCACCTGTAATAAAAACTTCACCCGTGGAAATTTCGTCAGTCCATTTAATGCCGTATTCTTTGGCTTTGTTGTTGTTGATTTCGGTTATTTCTATTGAAATTTCTATCAGATGTTCCGCAGCGGAGATTTCTTTTGCCGCACCAAACATAAACGCGGCAACAATTGCTGCAAATATAAAATAAAATTTTTTCATTTGTTTTTTGCTCTCTTATAAAACGGTTTAGGCGTTATCGTTATATCTCTTAAACTGTTATGAACTTTTACCTGAATTTTATTTTTTTCGTCTGAGGCATTAGTGTCTGAGACATTAATATCTGAAATATCTGAAGAACCAACGACCGAGACATCAACATCAAAATCTATCAACGCCATACCGATTGCTTTTTTTAACGTCGGCGAGAAACTTCCGCTTGTAACATAACCTATTTTTTTATCGTTCAGATACACTTCGTCGCCCGCTCTTGCGATACCGCCGTTGCAAATAAAAGCGACGGATTTTTTAGACGGTGTGCCTTTTATTTTTTCTATTGCAGCTTTTCCTATAAAATCTTTGTTCCAAAAAATCGTCTTTATAAACCCAGCATCTATCGGCGTAATTTCTTCGGAAATTTCATGTCCGTGCAGAGGCATACAGGCTTCCAGTCTTAATGTGTCGCGGCAGCCAAGTCCGCAGGGTTTAGCACCAAGTTCAATAAGTTTGTTCCAAATATTTTCGGCACAGTTATTTGATACCAGAATTTCAAAACCGTCTTCGCCGGTGTACCCCGTTCTTGCTATTTTGGAAAATTCGGCATTTTCGCAGTCTTTAAATTTTATGTCTTTAGCCGTAAAATATTTCATCAAAGAAATATCTTCATCGGTAATCTTGGAAATTATCTCACAGGCTTTCGGACCCTGCACCGCCGTCATGGAAATTTCCGAACTTAAATTTTTTATTTCAACAAAGTCAAATTTTTTATCATTTTTATTATCGTTGAGCCATTTGAAATCTTTATCAAGGTTGCCCGCATTTACTATCATCATATAATAATCTTTGAATTTGTAAACGATAATATCGTCTTTTATTCCGCCGTTTTCGTTCAACAGCATGGAGTATCTGGCTTTATAAAGAGGCAGATTTGCCATATCGGAAATTGTAACATAATCCAAAAATTTCCCTGCATTTTCACCCGAGATAATAAACGTTCCCATGTGCGATGTATCAAAAATCCCAACAGAATTTCTGACTGCATTATGCTCGTCTATTATGGACGTATATTGAACGGGCATATCCCAACCGCCGAACTCGGTAAACTTTGCTTTTAATTTTTCATGTTGCGGATGTAAAAAAGTTTTCTTTAACATAATGCTCCCGGAAAACGACAATTTGTAATTTACTATTTATAATTTATAATTCAGAAAATTCTTCAGCAGCTTTAGCCCTGTCGTTGAGCTTTTCTCGGGATGAAACTGGCATCCCCAAATATTTTCATAAGCAATAGAAGAACAGAAATCCACGGAATAATTCGTAACGGACGCCGTAAATTTTTCGTCCTCGGGTTTACAGAAATAAGAATGAACGAAATAAAAATATTCGCCGTCTTTTATATCTTCATACATTTTTTTTGCAGTTTTATTTTTATCGGAAACAAAAATTTTATTCCAGCCGATATGCGGAATAATTAATTTTTCGTTTTCTTTCGGAACAAATTTTTCCACAAAGCCGGCAACGATATCCAGCCCTTTATGCAGTCCGTCTTCAAAACTTTCCGAAAACAAAAGCTGAAACCCCAAACATATCCCGAGAAACGTTTTTTTATTGGAAATATGTTCTTTCAACGTCTTATCAAAACCTTTATTTTTCAGTATTTTTACGGCAGGGTCAAATGCTCCCACACCGGGAAGAATTACCGAATTATATTTTAAAACATCGTCGGCTTCTGTAATAATGTCAACATCGGCTCCGCACAGCTCGGCTGCTTTTGACACGCTCCTTAAGTTTCCCATTCCGTAATCTATTATTGCCGTTTTTGGTTTATTTTGTTCCATCGTTGTGTTCCTGTTAAATTCAGTTATGTTTTTGTCTGCATTCTTGCCGCGGCAATGTTTCTGCGGCAACACTCATGCAGAGTTTTTCTCTGTCCGCTTATGAATTTTTAATTATACCATATTTGATTTTTTTTAGGAAGAAGTGAGAAAGTCAATTTATAATTTATAATAATTTATAATTTTAAAATATTGGATTTGAAGCGGTTCAACCGCCTCTTTATAGGCAAAATCTGCTTCGGGCTTTGCTCTTTCATAATTAATCAGTATTTCCTTAATCAGTGTTTCCTAAATTGCCGTTCACGTGCAACAACATCAGCTCTCTCAGCTTATCAGCTAAAAAAACGCTTTGCGATTTTTATACATACTATTGACATATAAAAATTTTTTTGGTAAAATAGTTCACATTGTTATTTGATATAGTTTGTTTTGAACGGGCCCGTAGCTCAGTTGGTAGAGCACTTCACTTTTAATGAAGCTGTCACGCGTTCAAGTCGCGTCGGGCTCATATTTATTTTATAT
>CAJOOL010000019.1 GCA_905236115.1 uncultured Endomicrobiia bacterium | reverse complement strand
CGTACCTGCTTCAACTATTCCGCCTGCAGGAAGTTCTGCAGCTGTTGGTTTGTGTTCTTGTTCTTTCACTTGTTTCCTCCATATATTTGAAACAATTTTTTAAAATTATGAATTTTTTACTTCGTTGTAAGCTCTCTGTATTGAGGTAATGTTTCCGTCAATAACTTCCGGTTTGCTTCTGAATTTAACTTCCAGTTTTGCTCTGGTATCTTTCAAAACGCCGTCAATATCAAGCGTTCCGATAACTTTTACCAAAGCTCCCAGCATAGGAGTGTTAGGTCTGTTCTGACCGATGGTTTCATTGGAAATTTTGGATGCGTCAACAACGTAAACCTGCTCTTTTGCGATACCGAGTTTTTTGGCCATATCTTCTGCGGAAAAAGACGTATTTACTATAACTTTTCCCTGTGTTCCAACACCTTCGGTAACATCAACAGCTTCTATTAAGGAAGGATCCAAAATAACAACATAGTTAGGTTCCGTAACGGAACAATGAACCGTAATAGGATCATCACTTACTCTGTTGAAAGATTGAACGGGAGCACCCATTCTTTCCGGACCGTATTCAGGGAAAGCCTGAATATACTTACCTGTAGATAAAACTGCCTGAGCAAACAACAAAGCTGCGGTTTTTGCACCTTGTCCGCCTCTGCCGTGCCAACGAACTTCAATCATCTTTGACATCTGTCTTTTACCTCTTATTATAAAATTTTACTATCAGAAAAATGAAACCGCTCCAAATACGGTAAATAAAAAACTATGATTGGTTAAAAAGGTGAAGTGGTTATAAGATTTTATCTATTTAAGAAATTTATGTCAACGAATTTATACTAACATAACATTCTTATATTTTTCTAACAAATTTATATACACTTTTATAATATCTGCTTCAGCACTGCGGAAATTCTTTTTCCGTCGGCTGCACCTTTCAGTGCGGCAATTGAAGCTTTCATAACAACACCGAAACTTTTATCGCTGCAGGAAGCAATAACTTCTTTAAGTTTAGCCGTCAATTCTTCGTCGGACATTTCCGCCGGAAGATAACCCTCTATTACTTTAAGTTCCTTTTCTTCTTTTTCGGTCAGGTCTGTTCTGCCGGCTTTTTGAAAAGTTTCAATGGATTCTTTTCTCTTTTTTGCTTCGCTTCTGAGAACCTTTATTATTTCTTCCTCGTTAATTTTTATGTTTTTCATTTCTCTTATGTTTATCTCGTTAAGAACTGCTCTTACGGTATTAAGGCTTATCATATCCTTTGCCTTCATATAAGTTTTTAAATCTTCTTTCAGTTTTTCAATCAACATTTTCAATTCTCCTTATTTTTTTATGGTTAAAATACACCGTTATTTTACCGAAATTTATATTGTCGGTCTTATACCTTGAATAAAGTTTTTTTATACCGGGTTCATTTAAAAATCTGATAACCCTTTTCTTCAGCTGTCCTGTTCCTTTGCCGGGAATTATTTCCACGGTATCAAGTTTTTTTTCGCAAGCCTTACGTATAACATCATGCAAAGCACTATCTATCTGGCTGCTTTTATTGAAAATATCATGCAAATCCAACTTTAAACTTGACATTTTTTAATCAATAATCTCTTTTATAAATTTAATTTTTTCCTGTTTCCCGCCGGAAATTATATAAGAAGTATTCAATATTTCCACGACACTTTTAATATCCGCCTTATTATAATGAAGCTCAAACAACACATCATTTTTACAAACTTTATCACCGGATTTTTTATTAAAAATTATTCCGCTTACCGGGTCAACTTTATCTTCCGTTTTCAGTCTTCCCGCTCCCAGAAGACATGCCGCAATACCGATATTTCTTGTATTAACATACTTTAAATATCCGTTTTCGTGTGCGGTAATTTTATAAATATTTTGAGCTTTCCCGAATACGGAATAATCGTCAACAACTTTTGTATTTCCGTTTTGAAGTTCTATCATTTTTATAAATTTTTCAAGAGCCTGCCCGGAAGAAATTTTTTCTTTAACTTTATTTCTTGCGGCTTCAAAATTTTCCGAAATGCCCGTCTGCACAAGAATATACGCCGATAAATCAAAACTTAAATCCGAAAAATCATTTTCTATTTTATTTTTCAGCACTTCCAAAGTCTGTATCACTTCAAGGCTGTTGCCCGCCGCATTTCCCAAAGGTTCATCCATATCGGTAATTACGGCACACATATTTCTGCCGAACATTTTCCCGGCCTGAACCATTTTTTGAGCCAGCAGTTTTGCATCTTCATACTTTTGCATAAACGCGGCATTACCGGTTTTTACATCCAGCAAAATATTTTTAGCACCCTCGGCAATTTTTTTAGACATTATGCTGGAACATATCAAAGGAATTGATTCCACCGTTGCCGTAACATCTCTTAAGGCATACATTTTTTTATCTGCAGGAGCAACTTCTTTTGTCTGCCCTATCATCGCAAATTTATTTTTTTTCAGGACTTCAATAAATTTTTCTTTATCCAAATTCACATTAAATCCGGGAACGGCTTCCAGCTTATCTAAAGTTCCACCGGTATGGCCTAACGCACGCCCCGACATCATGGGCACATACACATCACATGCTGCAAGTATCGGAGCAATCAATAATGATGTTCCGTCACCTACACCGCCGGTAGAATGTTTATCCGCAGTCGGACCGTCAAGAAAAATTAAGTCCAAAATTTCACCGCTTTTTGCCATGGTTTCGGTAAGAGCAAAAGTTTCTTCATCATCTAAAGACTGAAAATACACAGCCATCAAAAAAGCCGACATCTGATAATCCGCAATTTTACCGTAATTGTAGCCGTCAACCATAAAAGAAATTTCTTCTTTTGAAAGTTTCCGACCGTTTCTTTTTTTATAAATTATATCATACGCCCGCATTTTTATTTCCTTGTTTTTTATTGACTTTTTGAATATTTTGTGTTATACTATGAGCAAGACCTTAAGGGCACCTCACTTGTAATGGGGTTCACCTCTTAAGGTTCTTTGTTTTCGTCTAAATCATAAAATAAGTTTCCTTTTTCGTCTTCACCGATTGTTATATAAATTTCATAAATAATATTTTTTATTCTCACTTTATTGATAAAATAATGAAATTTTATTATATCATCGGTTCTTTTCTTATATCTTCCTGAAGAATTTTTATATACAGAAGTTTTTAATATATCCAATAATTTTGGAACTATTAATAACTTTCTATCGTCAGCACCGTAATATTTATATCTTTCAGCAGACTGTCTTGATATTCTAATATTTTTATATTTATCAATATCAATATTGTTTCCCTGTATTTTTTCTTTATAGATAGTGTAAGCTTTATTTCTTAGTTCTTTTATATTTTTATAATTTCCAAAATATTGTTTTATTTCTTCTTCTGATATACTTATAAATTCGTTTTTATACAAAGTAACAATATCTTCTTGTAAAATATCTTTATTTATTTCGATATATTCTTCAAAACTATTTATTATTCCTAAAAATATTGCATTTTTATCCATAACAATATTATACTAAATTTAACGAAAATGAAAAAGACAGGCAGACAGAGAGATATATACCCAAGTAATTCTATTTCTTTATCGGTTATTACACTGCTTAATATCATTGCCGTCCGCCATATTCCTTTTCGGCTGTTTGATATTTCCTGTGCTATCCATTCAGGTATTTTACTGCTCCTTAATTCTCTTATTCTTGTTCAGACTTTCTTCCATTGTTTCCAGTATATTGCCCTTATTCTTCGTCTTATCCATTGGTCTGCCTTTCGTATTATGTCTCTCATATTCGCCATCTTGAAATAATTTATCCATCCTCTCACGAATTGTTTCATTAAAGAATATTTCCTAAAAGTGCATAACCCTCAGCATATTTTGCCTTATCCACATATCCGCGGTAAATCGGCACTGAGATTACCGACAGAATAATCACTATTGCAATAACTATAACCAGCTCTACCAAAGTGAAACCGACATTACTACACCTTTCTTTAAATCTTAAATTTTTCATTTTATTTTCTCCTTTTGCTTAAATTATTTGGAATTCTTACAAAAGGAGAGAATTTTCTATAGAAAAACAAAAGGCTGTGTAAGTAAGTTCGCGACCAACCTACACAGCTGTCTGATCTTCACAACCAACATAAAGCCGGCTGTTAAGATCACTATTTATAAAACCATAGATACGGAAATAAATCTACTGTTAAAGATTTCTCTCCATATAACGACCGCTTTTAGACCGCGAACTTCTTTTGTTTTTTACAAAAGGGTTCTCTACCTTTCGTAGAGATTCCAAAAGCTTGTCTTTATTAAGTTAT
>CAJOOL010000018.1 GCA_905236115.1 uncultured Endomicrobiia bacterium | reverse complement strand
CGATACGGTATCAAAATATTTTTGAGGAAGAATTTTTATTTCGCCGTATCCCGCACTTAAAGGCATTATCAATACGGTAAATTCTTTTCCCATTTCTTTATCACCCTGTTTTAATATTTTTTCCGAAGTTTCGTATTTCTTTAAATTTTCCGATAAATATATTTCCGGTTCCTGTATTGTTTTAATATTGCCGCTGCCCGTTGTTGTAATTTTTAAGTCAAAAGGTTCGTTTTCTTTTTTCTCTTTCTTGTCAACAAAAACAGACATTTTAAATGAACCGACCATATCCGTATTTTCGGGAACTTTAGAAACTTTTATATTTATTTTATCCGTTGTCAGTTCAACATTTTTGCTTCTTGTAAAAAAAGAAGAAAAGAAATCGTCATAATTTTTTGAAAAATCTTCTATGGATACCATAATAACGGTAGGCTGTATGGAAATGTTTCCTTCCTGCTGAGGATAAAGCTCGGTAGAAACTTCCGTAACGGAATAATCTTTTCCGTTGATCTGTGTTCTGTAACTGTTTTGGGAAGTATTACCGGTAAAAAATCCAGTAAAGTTCGGTGCCTGATAAGACGGATTTGATAAAATATTTACTGAAGTATAGAAAGAAAAAGTATAAACTATTTTTTCGTTAATGTAGGCGGATTTTTTATCCGTTTTTGCCTGAACAAAAACTGCTTTGGACGTATCAAAATTATAAACCTGCGAAGTCTGTTTCTGCGGAGGAATCTGCGTACTTTGAACCGAAACCGAACTTACCGTTTTGGCATCGGTAACCGTAATTTTTACGGGATTTGTTTCATAAGTCTGTCCGTCGTAAGTGAGACTGAAAGACGGTATTTCGTATTCTCCTGTTTTTTTAGGTCTTAAAGTATATACGTAACTGACGGTATTGTTTATCTGCCCGTTAATCATTGAAAAACTTTTTGACTGAGAAGTTCCATAAATATTGAAGTCCGCCAATGTCGGTGCGGAAAACTCCGGAAGCCTGCGGGAATCTCCGCTAACGGAAACAGTCAATTGCAATGTTTCGTTTAATGCAACTTCCGTTCTGTTTACGGAAGAATTCATTTGAATATTATCGGCATAAGCACAGACCGAAACAAAAAAAATCAATACCGCAAAAATGTTTTTTAATTTCTTAAAAATAAAATTTTTTATCTTCATAATCTCTACCATATTTTACCGCTTTTTGCCTTGGCTTTTACATTAACAGCCTTGGCTTTGTCGTTATTTTGTTTATCCTGTTTGTCAAAATAATCCAGCAAATGCTGTCCGGAATTTTGCTGTTTATTTTCGCTGCTATTGTCTTTATTATCCTGTTCGTTTTTATCTTTATTATCTTTGTTTTTTTCGTCTTTGTCATTATCGGTTTTGTTATCACCGGTATCATTTTTATCCTGTTTTTCATTATCTTTATTATCATCTTTATTTTGCCGGCTGTATTTATCCTGCTTATCTTCGTCGTTACGGTTTTGCCGACCGTCGTTATTGTCGTTATTATCGTTATTATCTTTCTGATTTTGATTTTTGTCTTTTTTGTTTTTATCTTTGTCGTTTTTATTTTGCTGCTTCTGTTTATCCTGTTGCAAAAATTCTATATTCTGTTTTGCCTGAATATCGGACGGATTTAATTTTAAACAGGCTTTGTAGTAATCCAGTGCCAGGTTCGTATCCTGCTTTCTGTAAGCGGCATTACCCATATTGTAAAGTATTGCACTTTTTAAATTTTCGTTATCCGTATTTTTAAGAGCGAAATTATAATAATCACAAGCGGTATCATATTGTCCTTTTCTGTAATATGCGTTGGCAAGATTGTATTTTATTAAAGGATTTTTATCGTCTTTTTCCGCCGCTTTTTGATAAAACTCAACGGCTTTGTCAAAATCGCCTTTATGATAAAATTTATTTCCTTTTACCATATTCTCATAGGCAAAAGCGGATATGGACGCAAGAAATAATATTGTTATTAAAAATATTGTTTTTTTCATAAAACTCTTCAACCCTTAAACCATTCTTTTCAACCTGTTCTTGCTTTCCGGCATAAATAAAAACACCATCAAAAAAATTAATGCCAAAGCAAGAGGCACATAAAACCTGTCTTCAAGATTATTAAGAATGCTTCCTGTTCCCTCAATTTTATCCAAATTGTTCAATCTGTTTATAAGGTCATTTAAAGATATGTCTTGATTAAGATTATAATATTTTCCCCCGCTTGATACGGCAATCTGCAAAAGTGTTTGAGAATCCAGTTTCGTTACAACGGTTTTTCCGTTTTGATCTTTCATGTATTCTTTAAACTGTCCGTTGTTATCGTATGTCGGAACAGGCTCGCCTTTATCCGTTCCTATACCTACGCAGAAAATTTTTGTTCGGCTTTCTTTTGCCAGTTTTAAAGAATTATTCAAATCACCGTCAAAACTTTCTCCGTCGGTAATAATAACTACGGCTTTGGCTGCAGATGGAACTTTCTTTAAACTTTCACAGGCTAAATTTATCGGTGCGGCAAGATTTGTCCCGTAAAAAGGAACTGTTTCGGTATCAAGCATTGAAAGAAACATTTCAAATGCTTTCGTGTCGGATGTCAAAGGACACTGCCAGTATGCTTCACCCGCAAACGCAATCAGACCTATTCTCTGACCTTTCAACTTTTCAATTAAATCTTTAAAAACTATTTTTGCTCTCGTTATTCTGTCGGGTTTTAAATCCTGTGCAAGCATACTTTTTGATACGTCTACCGCTACGACTATATCGCTTGATAAAGATTTCGCTTCAACCTGTTTTAACCCCCATTTGGGACGTGCCAGTGCGGTAACGATAAAAAATAATGCCAAAATAAAAGCCGCATTTTTTATAAAAATTTTTATAAAATCAACATTTACCAGCTGTCCCCATAAAGAAGAATTTATAAAATTATTTAAAGTTTTTTTTGCCATAAAAAAAGACACGGCAAATATTACGGCCGTTATAAATACTATTATTAAAAGCAGAAAATTATTTATATTTTCAAACATTTAAGGAAGCCTTTTTAAAATCGTATTTTTCAGTATAAAACCCAAAATCAGAAGCCAAAAAGCAGGCAGCAAAAACTTCATATACTGCTCATTGTAGTTTACGGATTTGGTATATTCTACGGCAGTTTTTTCAAGCTTGTCTATACTTGAAAATGCCTGATACAAATCTTTTGACGTCCGTGCGGCAAAATATTCCCCGCCGGTAATTTCTGCTATTTCTTTAAGCAGGGTTTCATCAAAATTATTTCCTTGAGCCTGAACTTTTCTTTTACCGAAAAACATATCGTCAACCAAATAATAATCCTGCGGACTTCCTATACCTACCGTATAAATTTTTATCTTATTATCTTTCGCCAGATTTGCGGCGGTTACCGGGGTAATTTCACCGGCATTGTTTGCACCGTCGGTAAGAAGAACAATAATTTTACTTTTGCTTTCCACTTTGGAAAGTCTGTTTACGGCAGTAGCCAATGCACTGCCTATTGCGGTTCCGTCGGCTTTTGTTATGTACGTATTTATCATGTCAACAAAATTTATCAACGCATCTTTATCAAGAGTTAAAGGACACTGCGTAAAAGCTATGGAGCTGAAAACAACTATTCCTATTCTGTCGTTTACTCTTTTTAAAATAAATTCTTTTGCTCTGTTTTTTGCATTTTGTATTCTTGTAATATTTACCGTAGGGTCAACGGCTTCCATACTGGTGGAAGTATCGGTAACAATCATTATGTCTATTCCTTCGGCATTAAAAGTTTCATACCGGGAAGAACTCTGCGGACGTGCAAGAGCCGCTATAACAAGACATATTCCCAAAAGTATCAAAATATCGGGCACACGCAAAAGTTTTGTTCTTATTCCGGTTTTGCCGCCGAAAAAAGACAAAGAAGAAAATTTTAAAAAAGTTTTTAAATAAAATTTTTCTTTTAAAAAATAAAGAATTAAAATTAACGGAATTAAAGCTAATAAATATATGTATAAAAATCTCATAATTTTTCTATAAATTCTTTTGCCGTATCAAAATCTTTTTTTATATCTTCGTCCGACGGAACAAGTTTGGCAAATTTTACAAAGTCGCAGTTTTGCAGATAAATTTTAATTTCTCTGTTATGTTCCGGAGCGATTTTATCTTTCAGCATTTGGTATAATTCTGTCGTAGTTCTTTCCATGGTATCAACAAAATATGTCCTTTTAAGATAAAATCTTATAATATCGGAAAGTTTATCATAGTATTCTTTTATCTGTCCTTTTTGCGGAAGATTTTCGGACGATAACTCTTCAAGCTGTTTTAAAGCATATTCTTTCGGCGGTATTGACTGTATTATTTCTTCAGGCGTTAAATCGTTTGTAAATTCTTTCATAAACTTCTTAATCAAATAATAAACCAATACGGCCAAAGCCAAAAATATCAAAATAAAAGTCAGATACCATAAAATACCGTGACTGAATTTTGCTATACCTTTAATATCCTGTATGTCTTGTGGAAGATTTTTAGGGTCAATTACTGATTTGACTTCCAAAGGTTCGGCTTTTGTTTTTACAAACTTATTTTGATTTTCATAAGTATACGGAATTTCCACGGAAAGAAGTTCAACTTTGCCTGTTTTATATACCGATAAAATAAAGTCCGTTGAACCGTCTGCGGCCTGCTTTATATCCAAAAGTTCAAAATCTCCGAAATTAAGTTCGGAAAGTTTGGTTTTATCTATGGTGCCCGGTGTTAATCCGTCTGCTTTTATATTGAGCGTAACTTTATCACCGACGGTAATATTCTGCTTAGGCGTTAAAGACTGCTCAAAGGCATACAGATTAAATGAAGTTAATAAAATTATTAAAAATATTACTATATTTTTTTTCATCTTGCTTACAATCTGCTATTTCAATACAATAAATCTTCCGTTGCCGGCCGTTCTCAACCGTTCAACATCTATTCTTTCAATTCTCTATTTCTCCGCCTTCTTCTTAGACTTGCTCATCCACTTTTTTGCTTCTTCAGAATTT
>CAJOOL010000017.1 GCA_905236115.1 uncultured Endomicrobiia bacterium | reverse complement strand
TCTATAATATCCTGCGATATATTTTTGTCTTCGGGTTTTGCAATTTTTTTTGCGGTTTCTTCAAAAGGATATAAATTAACCGCTACTATATCTATTGTATTAATTCCGAGCTTTTGTAATTCTTCCATATGTTTGGGAATGTCTCTTCTTGCAAGTATTCCGCCGTGGATTTTCGGGTTTAACGTTTTTACTCTTCCGTCAAGCATTTCCGGGAAACCCGTAATATCGGAAATTTCTTTACATTCTATGGAATTTTCTTTTAATTTTTTGGCAGTTCCCCCGCTGGAAATAATATCGTAACCTAAAGATTTTAGTTCTTTGGCAAACTCAACTATTCCCGTTTTGTCGCATACGCTTAACAATGCTGTACTCATTTTTTGCTCCTTATTTTTATAACTTTTAATTGTCATTTTTGTATTCTCTAAACGCTTTTGAAATATCGTCATAAGAAAAACCTCTACGTTGTAAAAACATTGCGGCTTTTCTCTGCATATCTCTGTCGTTGTTGTCAAAATTCGGATATTTCTTTTTTATTACTTTTATTATTCTTTCATACTCTTCGGTTTGGTCTTCGGGTTCTTTTAAAATTTCATCAATCGTTTCATTATCTATCTTATGTTTTTTCAGTTCGTTTTTTATGTATAAAATTCCCTTGCCGCGTGAACGCAAAGAATCCGCAAAACTTCTTGCAAAACTTTCATCATTTATAAAGTTCAGCTCGGAAAATCTTTCAATAAGTTTTTCTATATTTTCTTTTTCAAAACCTTTTTGTATAAGTTTATCCGATAAATTTTTCCGACTGTAACTTTTTTTTGATAAAAGAAACAACGCATAATTTTTAAGGCGGTTATAATTTTCCTGTTCGGTAATTGCCGCAAGAATTTCTTCGTCAATAAATTTATTTTCAGCCAAATGATACTTTACCAAAGTTTCCGCATCAATAAGTTTTGTTTCACCGTTATCAAAGCCGACCTTAAAATAATCCTTTAACTTATAATATTTTGATATATGCAAAATTTTCGGCATTTAACGCTTCTTATAAATTATTTTTTAGGGGTGATAACAAGCTCGGGAATATTCATAGTTTCAAATTTTATTCCGGCTTCGGCAAACAAACTTTTGTAAGTTTCGTCGGGATATTCAACACACATAACAAACCTTTTTATCCCGGCATTTGTAAGTATTTTAGCACAAAGTATGCACGGGGAATGCGTGCAGTAAACGGTAGAATCTTTTATGTTTATACCGTGAATGCCGGCCTGAACTATGGCATTTTGTTCGGCATGTATGGCTCTGCAAATTTCGTGTCTTGTTCCCGACGGAATATTAAGCTGATTTCTTAAACAGCCCAGCTCCAGACAATCTTTTGTTCCGGAAGCTGCACCGTTATAACCGGTGGTCAAAATTCTTTTATCTCTGACGATAACCGCCCCGACGTGATGTCTTAAACATGTGGAACGCTCGGCAACCAGCCACGCCAGCTTCATAAAATATTCGTCCCAGCTCGGTCTGTGAATTTGTTCTTTGTTATTTGTTTGGTTATTCATAATGGTAGATTAAACAAAAATTTAATACGCTTGTCAATACTTTGAAAAAATAAAAAGATAAAAAGCCGGGATTACTGCCATAAAGTTCCTATAGGCAATGCAGCCAAATCTTTTTTAAAATACAATGTGTCATTACCGGAATACAATATGACGCCTATACATTTTTTATTTTTTGCCAAATTATTTCTAAACCATTCTATATGTTTAAAATCCTGTCCGGAAATATTGGAACCGGACTTTACTTCCAGAAGCAGTAAAACGTTTTTGTCTTTTTCAACAATGAAATCTATTTCTCTCTGTTCCCTGTCTCTGTAATGATACATTTTATATCTGTTATCCAAGCCGACGATTGAAGATAATTCATTAAAAACCAAAGTTTCCACAATTTTTCCGGATTTATCGGGATCAAGTATAACTTCATCAATATTCCAGTTTAAAATACTTGCCATTAATCCTGTATCGGAAATAAACCATTTTTCTTTTTTTACAATTCTGTCATAATCCGTATTTGTCCAGCTTGGCAATCTGTCAAACAAATATAAATTTTCCAAATGATTCATATAAGAAATTATTGTTTGCTTGGAAATTTCAAGGCCGGAACATATACTGTCCAAATTAATGAATTTACTTGACCACGCCGAAAGAGCAAAAACCATTTTTTGTAAATAATCAATTTTTTTGACATTGGCAATATCTCTTAAATCCCTCGTCAACAGAGTATCAACATATTCTTTATGCCAGTCCGTTCTGTCGTTTTCCGAAAAGTTCACTACTTCGGGATAACCGCCTCTGAAAGCAATTTTTAAAACATCCGTTTTTGTTGAACCCGTTACCTGCAAAGGAAATTTTTTATTGAACAAATTATCCAAAAAATCAGGTTGTTTACCTAGAATTTCCCCCTCGGTTAAAGTTCTGAGCCTTACATTTTTTATTCTTCCGGCAAGACTTTCTTTTA
>CAJOOL010000016.1 GCA_905236115.1 uncultured Endomicrobiia bacterium | reverse complement strand
TTCGTAAAAAAGTAAAAAATGATTTCGTAAAAAATACAAAAATGATAGGATTTTGAGCAGGATATAATCTTTTTTCATTTCTTTTTCTAACTTTTCCGTTGGTAACAATTTAAGGAAACAAACGCTGTCTTTCTTGACTATTTCTCTTTTCCTTGGTATCATATAATGCTTATGGAAAATAAATTAGCTCAGGATTTTAAATTTTTTTCTTTAATAAAGTTTTCTCTGCCGACTATGATAATGGTGCTGTTTGCTTCATTATACACGACAGTTGACGGGATGTTCGTTGCAAGATACGTAAATACGTCGGCTCTTTCGGCAATCAATATCGTCTGGCCGATTTTCGGAACGCTTTTTGCCATATCAAGCATGTTCGCTTCCGGCGGAAGTGCCTTAGTTGCCAAAAAAATGGGCGAGCAAAAAAACGATGAAGCAAAAGCAAATTTTTCTCTGATAGTTATTTCTTCCGTTGTTTTCGGTATAATATTTTCTGCATTTTGCCTGATATTTTTGGAGCCGGTAATTTATAAATTAGGTGCAAATGATATTGTATACAAATATTGCAGTGATTATATTTCTCCCATATTAATGTTGTCGCCGTTTTGTATTCTGCAAATGATATTTCATTCTTTTTTTATAGCGGCAGGGAAACCTAAAACAGGATTGTTTGTTTCCTTAATCGGCGGAACATGCAACATTATTTTTGACTATATTTTTATCGTTGTTTTTGAAATGGGGATAACGGGTGCCGCCTATGCAACCGTTTTGGGGTTTATCATACAGTCGTCTTTCGGGATACTTTATTTTACTTTCAAAAAGAAAGGAACTTTATTTTTCGTTAAACCGATATTTGATTTATATGTGATTTTTAAAAGCTGCTATAACGGTGCTGCCGAATTTATAGGAAATTTTGCAGTGTCAATAACAACGTTTTTATTCAATATAGAAATAATGAAATATTCCGGTGTTGACGGTGTTGCGGCAATAACAATAGTTTTTTATTCCGAATTTATTTTGACGGCGGTATTTTACGGATATGCCTCGGGCGTTGCTCCGGTATTCAGCTACAATCACGGCAGCAAAAATTATTGCCGTCTGAAAAATATTTTTAAAATCAGTATGACGTTTGTAACCGTAACATCCGTTTTAATGTATCTGTTGTCCATACCTGCATCATCTTATGTGATAAATATTTTTGCTTCGGAAGATTCTCATGTTTTCAGCCTTGCATTAAAAGGATTTTTTCTTTTCGCAATATCTTTTATTTTCATGGGAACAAATATTTTTGCGGCCTCTTTGTTTACGGCTTTTTCCAACGGAAAAGTTGCGGCAATACTTATGATGCTAAGGACATTTGTTTTCTTAAGTTCGGCAATACTGATTTTGCCTTTGATATTTAAAGTAGACGGGATTTGGCTGGCAGTTCCTGCGGCGGAATTCTTGTCAATAATACTTTCCGTATTTTGCTTCATAAAATACAGGAAAGTTTACAACTATCTTTAAGGAAACACTATTGCCGTCTGTTGCCTCCGTTTCAAACTCTTAAATCTTATCAACTTTTCAACTGTCGTTCCGCCGTTCAATTATAAATTCTAAATTGTAAATTGCCGTTTGCTGTTTTTTCGCTGTAAATTTAGTTTGATCAAAAATACAGTGTGTTGACAAAGATAATATTATTTTGTAATATATCAACCCACCTTATAAGGGGGTAAATAGTTAATTTATAATTTATAATTCGTAATTCATAACTGTATAGGAGAAAAATGAAAAAAAGAAACGTATATTTAGACAACAGTGCAACCACACAAGTAAGAAAAGAAGTGTTGGAAGAAATGCTTCCTTATTTTACGGAAATTTACGGCAACGCATCATCCGTTCATACTTTCGGGCAGGAAGCAAAAGCCGCATTAATTAAAGCCAGAGAAACTTTTGCCAAACTTATAAATGCTGATTCTCCCGAAGAAATAATTTTTACTTCCTGCGGAACGGAAGCCGATAATATCGCAATCGCCGGCAGTCTTATTGCAAATAAAGGCAAGCATGTTATTACAAGCAGGATAGAACACCACGCAATTTTATTTACCTGTCAAAATTTGGAAAAGCATGGTTATAGAGCAGATTATATTTCTACCGATAAAATCGGCAGAATAAATATAGAAGAATTAAAAAATAAAATTACCGATGATACCGTGATAATAAGTATAATGCACGCAAATAATGAAATAGGAGTTATAGAACCTGTAGAAGAAGTATCAAAAATTTTAAAAGAAATAAATAAGACAAGAAAGAATAAAATATTGCTGCATACCGACGCAGTTCAAACGGCAGGGAAATTGAAACTGGATGTTCAAAAACTCGGTGTGGATTTGCTGTCGGTATCGGGACATAAATTTTACGGACCGAAAGGTATCGGAACTTTATACATAAGAAAAGGAACAAATATAGAACCGTTGTTTCACGGCGGGCATCACGAATTCGGTATGAAACCGGGAACGGAAAATGTTGCCGGAATAGTCGGAATGACAAAAGCTTTGGAGCTTGCAAATTCGGAAATGGAAGAAGAAAGTAAAAAAATTTTTTATTTAAGAAACAAACTTGCAAAAGGCATTGTTGAAAAAATTCCGGAAGTTGTAATAAATACGGATTTGAACAATTCGGTTGCCGGCATATTAAGCGTAAGTTTTAATTATATTGAGGGAGAAACTTTACTTTTAATGCTTGATATGGCAGGGATTGCAGCTTCTGCAGGTTCGGCCTGTGCAACAGGTTCTGCGGAGCCGTCGCATGTATTATCTGCAATAGGTGCCAATCCGTTGGCGGCACAGGGAACATTAAGATTTTCGTTTGGAAGATATAACACCGAAGAAGACATAGATTATGTTTTGGAAGTTTTGCCGAATCTTGTAGAACGTGCAAGAAAAATGTCTCCGGTTTGGAACAGCAAGTAAGATGATTGGAGGAGAAAAAATGAATCAGGTATATTTGGATAATCAGTCAAACACGAAAACGGATGATGTCGTTTTTGATGCTATGGTTCCGTATTTTAAACAATATTACGGAAATCCGCAAAGCATTTATTCTTTGGGACAAATTTCCAAAGATGCAATAGAGGAAGCAAGAATTTCGGTTTCAAAATTAATAAACTCCAAACCGGAAGAAATAATATTTACTTCCTGCGGTTCGGAAGCAAACAACCTTGCAATAAAAGGTT
>CAJOOL010000015.1 GCA_905236115.1 uncultured Endomicrobiia bacterium | reverse complement strand
GTCCGCCTCGTTTTCCGGGCTGTGCTATGTTCAGACCCGTTTTTCGTTTATTTATAAATTTTTCTTAAAAATTTTATTTTATAGTGCAATTATTTCATCATTTACTATAAAATAATGGATACATAACCGGAAATTTTGATGTAAAATTTAATGAAATTCTATATATCCTGCTTGTCCATCAGCACGAAGTCCGCCATTAATGTTATACAATGCTCTTAATTCCAAAAATCCCTTATGACCAGCATCTCTAAGATCTTCAGGAATAAAAACATAAGCCCAAAATTCTTCTTTGAAATTATTCTGATTCTCCCAACTTGCTCTAAACCCGGTAAAATATTTATTGCCTCGTGCATCTATTCCTAAACTTTCATTATAAGATGTGAAAACATTATTATTCTGCTTCCAAAAATTTCCATATTCACTATAATACGTTTTTTGTGCAGAAATAATCGTTCCCATTAGAGCATATCCTTCTGCCCATTTTGCCTTGTCTACATAATTTCTGTAAATCGGCACGCTGATTACTGAAAGAATAATAACAATTGCAATTGTAATGACTAACTCTACCAATGTAAAACCACTGCGATTTGACTTTTGCTTGATTTTTAATTTTTTCATAGTTTTTCTCCTTTTTGTTTTTTATTTTTTATATTATCCGAGGCTAATCCCTCGGGTTCCTCTTTCTGTCATTGACGGCAAAGCGGAGTTTTTATAACATAGATTCCCGATTAATAACAATCCACCAGCATGGCTGGTGGATTGTTATTTCCCGCGTCGCCGTTGAGCGGGAATCTATAGTTGATAAAGTTCCTTTTTTATAATAGGTATTTATACCATAGTTCCCCGATTACGACACTCGGGGATGACAGACACTTAATGTCCGCTACGCGTTTTTTTCTTTTTGGCTTTTCTTTAAGGAGTGCTTTTGTTTTGGCAAAATTCGACAGGTGCGGATGTCAGCTGTTATTCTTCCATAGCAAAAAAATAACGGCTGAGTTGTCTCGTGAATGTTGAAACGCACAAAACAAACAGCCGTAGTTCTTTTATCCATATGGATAAAGAACACTCGGAATAAAATATTTAAGTAGCGAGCTGAAATATATTATTCCTATAACGGATGTCTTTGGTTTCAACATTCTTTTGTTTTTTACAAAAGCGTGTCCTTTCGGACTCCAAAAACATTAATATTAAGTTTATATTTTAAATTATACTTTAAAATTTCCATTTTGGCAAGGATATTTTTCTTGAAAACAACCAAACATAAATTATATAATTTGTCAGAAGCTATTAATGAAAAAGATAACGAAAGTTATATATGCAAAATATTATAAATATTCGGCTATATTAGAAGAGTTTGAAAAGGCAGATAATCTTTAATACGCAAAAGTATTTTTTTCTTGACATTAGAGTTGCTCTAATGTGTAAAATTATTAGAACAATTCTTAAAGGCGGTATTGTATGAAAAAGACAAAAAAAGAGGAAGTTTTAGATAAAACTCCAAAATACACCGTAAAAGATGTTGCAAAAATTATGAATGTTTCCGCGCATACTGTCAGGTATTATGATAATGAAGGCTTAATACCTTTTGTTTCAAGAACTGAAAGTAATATAAGAATGTTTTCTGACTATGATTTATCGTGGTTTAGAATAGTTCATTGTTTAAGAGCAACGGATTTATCAATTAACGATATCAGAAAATATATAGAACTGTGTTTAAAAGGAAATAAAACAATTCTTCAAAGAGCTAAAATTATTTTTGCACAGGAAAAGATATTAGAAGAAAATTTAAAAAATCTTCAATCTCAAATGAAAATTTTACAGAAGAAGAAAAAATATTATAAAGACCTTTTAAAAAACAAATCTAACGATATTTGGAATCCGTTATAATAAAAATAAATTAATTTAAAATTGTAGAATAAAAAAATAGGGGGGAAATATGTTAAAAAAAATTGCAGTATTGTTATTAACATTTTTATTTATTTCAGGGGGAACAACTATGGCATCGGCTTGGGACAAAATTTTTCCTAAAAGCAATAAAGTAACGGTAAAGAAAGTCAGTTTTAAAAACAGATTCGGTATAAAACTCGTAGGCG
>CAJOOL010000014.1 GCA_905236115.1 uncultured Endomicrobiia bacterium | reverse complement strand
TGCTATACACAAATTACCTTCATTATCAATTACACTTGCTTTAGGTCTTGCCCCTCCCAAAGAAGAGCCCGGAGACAAAAGCATTACCAAATCTTTTTCTTTTTCGGTTGAAGAAATAACTTTTTCGCAAGCTGTCAACAATTCATTTAATTTTATTAAAGGCGGAATTGATTTTATGCTCCCCGGGAAAAGAAAATTTCCGTCTACCCGAGTTTTAAATCTTAATGCTCCCTGCCGGCTAAAATCATTAACATATAAAAGATAATCACTTTCGTTCAAAGTGTGCGGATTTCTTTTTTCCTGTTTGGCAATATTTGCTTCGTATCTACGCATAAGCAGTCTTCCCCAGCTGTCCGGAGTACTGTCGCCGAACGCACCGAAAAGAGGAACTTGTCTTGTATTAACCTGTTTTCCTGAGCCGAAAAATAATGACGGCTGCAGAGAAAAAGCATTTTTGTTATCAAGCCAATCTCTTGAATATTCAAAGTCGGACGTTTCTTTTCCTCTGTTAAAATGAACCCACATTGTTCCGACAAAATAATCTTTTTTATTAAGTTGTATGTAAACTAAAATTTTTTTATCCGGCATTTTTAATTTCTTTTCTATTCCTTAATTTTTTTGTAGCGAACTCTTTTGGGAAGATTTTCGTCGGTATAAATTTTACCGACGGTATCATTGTCGGCATCAACCAAATTATACAGGTTATCTATCAGCCCCATAACAAACATTACTTTTGCATAAATGCCTATGGAAACTGAACTTTTGCCTTTCTCAACATTCGTTAAAGTAATGTGCGTTATTCCCGCACGTTCTTCAACAAGTGCCATTGTTAAATTTCTTTTTATTCTGGCTTGGCGTAAATCACTGCCGAGTTTTTTTAAAGTTTTATTTACCGGTATAGGTATAATTTTTGTTTTTTTCATTTTATTTTTTGCTGATTTAAAATATAATACAATATATATTATCTTATTTTACATATATTATAATATATTTTAAATTTAAAGTAAAGAAAATAAAAAAATAATTGTTAATGTTTTTATATCTTTATACAATCACCAATTTTCTTTATTTTATTTTGTGGTTCATTGAAAAAAAGTGCGGAAATATGCAAAAATTTTCAATTGTTAAAATTTTATATATTTTTAAAATTTAAATATTTTTATAAAGAAAAACAGTTTATTGGAAAAAAGTTATAAATGTGATATAATACGAGGATGAAAATACCAAATTGGATAGTAAAAAAAGTGGAAGCAAAAAAGATTATACGCTGATTATAACTTTCGCTGATAATAAGAAACGTATTTATAATGCACTTCCTCTGTTAAAAAAATCAATATATTTTCCATTAAAAAATATTGCATTTTTTTTAAAAGCTAAAGTTTTTTGCGGAACGGTTGTTTGGAATAATGATATAGACATTGCTCCGGAACATTTATATGAATGCAATTTTCCTATAGAATAAAACGGCAATTTAGAATTTACAATTGAAAGACAGCTGATAGCTGAGGGTTTAAAGCTGAGAACGGCATTTGAAAGGTTGAATAGAATAATTTAAACAGGGAACGAACAGAAGAACATTTTTGAAAAAATTCCTCTGCTCGTTTTTTTCGGTCAACGCTATGTATTGACCATAAACTATATTCATATATATTACTGAATATTATCTTTAAATAAATTTATATAAAATAAAAAGAAGGACTTCCGTCATACTTTATTCTTAAAAATGTTTTGTTATCAGTTCTCAAATCTTCAGGCAACAAGGTGAAACATAAAAATTTACTTTTTGATTCTTCATCTGAGTATGCAGAAGAATTACAAAATGTGGAAAAATATTTATTACCTCTGGCATCAATACCTAAAACAGTATCATAACTTTTACAAAAAGCATCATAATAGCCGATGCTTGGTCCATGAGTATATGTACTTTTATAAAAATAACCATATTCGCTGCAATAAGCCTTTTGTGCCGAAAGAACTTGCCCTAAAAGTGCATAACCTTCTGCTAATTTTGCTTTATCTACGTAACCTCTGTAAATCGGCACACTGATTACTGACAAGATGATGACGATGGCGATTACAATTACCAATTCCACGAGGGTGAAGCCGATGCAATTTGACTTTTGCTTGATTTTTAGTTTTTTCATAATTTTTCTCCTTT
>CAJOOL010000013.1 GCA_905236115.1 uncultured Endomicrobiia bacterium | reverse complement strand
TTTTGTAAGATATGCAGTATAAAATTCTTTAAAAGAAAACGGCTGTATTTTTATTTCAATATATCTTCCGCCGAAAGTATTTGCCAAGTCTGAAGAAAACATATAAGCATTTGAACCGGTTAAATAAATATCGGTATTTTTCTTAAGTCTTAATCCGTTAAAAAAGCAACATTTTTGTAAGTTACACTTTACAAAAGTGTGGTAAGTAACAATTTTGTAAAGTGTAGTTTATATAATCTGTAATCAAAAAATCATAATTTTTTAGTTTTTAAATAAAAAATCTTGAGTTTTTAGTTTGAGAATTAATCAGTATTTCCTAAAATAAAATTTTCTCAATTTTAGAAAAAAGTTATTGATTTTTTTGAAAAAAGAATATATAATAATATCAAATCACGATTTACTAAATCGTGATTTGAATATCTAAATAAAGGAAACAACATTATGTTTATAGGAAGAAAACAAGAACTTCAATTTTTGGAAGAAAGGTATAACAAAAGAGGCGGTCAGCTTATTGTTTTATATGGCCGCAGACGAGTAGGAAAAACAGAAACTCTTAAAGAATTTTGTAAAAACAAACAACATATTTTCTATTTTTGTAAAGAAGTGTCGGACCAAGTGCAGCTACGCAGTTTTTCGGAAAAATTATTGAAAGAAAATATACCGGCTTCAAAATATATTAAAGAGTTTCCTGATTGGGAAACAGCTTTTAAAAGTATTTTGGACATACCTTACGGAAATAATAAAAAATTAATTGTTATTGATGAATTTCCCTATATGTGTAAAAATAACAAAAGCATCCCTTCAATTTTACAGAAGCTTTGGGACGAAATCTTTAAAAATGAAAATATAATGATTATATTATGCGGCAGTGCGATGAGTTTTATTGAAAAAGAATTCCTTTCCGAGAAAAATCCATTTTACGGCAGAGCTACGGGAATTTATAAAATGGAACCTATGGATTTTTATGATGCAATTCAATTTTTTCCTAAATATTCCGATACGGATAAAATTCTTGCATATTCCATACTGGGCGGAATTCCTCATTATTTAGCACAATTTGATTCCCAAAACTCTCTTGATTATAATATCAAAAATAACATATTAAAAAAAGGAAGTCTTTTATACAGCGAAGTAGAATTTTTGCTGAAACAAGAACTTAGAGAACCTCAAATTTATAATTCTATTATTGAGGCTATTGCTCTCGGCAATACTAAACTGAATGATATCAGTATGAAATCTCTGATAAATGATACATCTAAAACAAGCGTATATTTAAAAAATCTTATAGAATTAGGAATTGTTAAACGCGATTTTTCTGTTAATGACGGTATTAAAGAGCGTGCAAAAACTAATAGAGGAATTTATAATTTAGCCGATAATTTTTTTCGTTTTTGGTATTTTTTTATTTTTGCCAATTATTCGGAACTTGAAAGCGGTGATATAGACGGAGTTTTTAAATATACAATAAAACCGAAACTTTCGGAATTTGCCGCACATACATTTGAAGATATTTGTCGTGAGTATATAAGAAAATTACAGAAAAAAAATATGCTTCCTTTCCGATACAATCGTATAGGGCGGTGGTGGGGCAGAACCACTGTCCGCACCGATGAAAATACAAAAATAGAAGAAACAGAAATAGATTTATTTGCAATATCGGAAAAATCAGATAAATATTTGGTGGGCGAATGCAAATTTACAAATAAACCTTTTAGTTATGGAAGTTATTTGGACACCTTTGTAAAATTATCATCGGAGAAAAATAACTCCGATTTTTACTATTATTTATTTTCAAGAAAAGGTTTTGATAAAAAACTTATTTCTGAGGCAAATAACAATAAATTTCTTAAACTCATAGATATAGAAGAAATTTTGCACCCATAGTGGATGCAAGAGGTAATAAATATTTAACATTATTACAAATTTACAAATCCGTCAAATCTAAAGTCAGTAAAGGAAACACTGATTAATTATGAAAGAGCAAAGCCCGAAGCAGATTTTGTCTATAAAGAGGCGGTTGAACCGCTTCAAGCGGAACTTCGCAGGGATACCGGGCAATTTATCGCGAGAAGTTCCAACGAATTTAGAGG
>CAJOOL010000012.1 GCA_905236115.1 uncultured Endomicrobiia bacterium | reverse complement strand
CTGCCGATTTAGCAACTCCCGATAGTCTTTATATTATTTTACAATATAATACAACCTTAGGTGCCAGAATGGCTAACTATACAGGTTTCCTAAAGCTCCCAATAACTGTCAAAACAACCTTTAAACCGTCAATATTTAGCTAAAATTGTATTTTTTACAAAAATTTTACAAAAATTCCGCAAAAATTCAAAAAAAAAAAAAATAGAATATATAATGTAAAACATTTTAAAAAAAAGGGGGTTCTTATGACTGCTTTTGTATGCAAAAAATTTGCTGCCGTAATTCTGTCTGTTTTGTTGCTGGCAAACACGGCTGCATTTTCGGCACAAAATATTTCCACGGAGAGAACAACTTCCGCAGTTTATCGTTCTTATTCTTCTCCTGCAACACAGTCGCAACAAATGAGCCGGGAAGAAAAAGACGCTTTGTTGGAAAGATATTTTTCAACAGGTACCCCCGTAGAAGATACTTCGGCGGAATCAACAGCAGAGCAATCAATAGGCACTCCCCCGCAATTGCCGGAGCAATCCACAGCTGCCACTGAAGCGATAGCACAATCCATAGTTACCCCGGAACCATCTGCAAATTTTCAGTCAGTCGTTAGTCAGCTGAGAGAAGATGGTTTTAGTGTTATTCAAGATGTTTATGATAAAAATTCTTATATTGTAAGTAAAGAAATTGATGGTAAACAGGTTTGTTATGTAATGCAGGGCAATACGAGTTTAAGTTTTGTTCAAAAAATAAAAGAATTGTTCTCCTCTTATACGGAACTGACAAGAGCAGGCTTTTCCGTAGAAGCCGAAGGTAAAAAGAATTTATATTACTTTTTTTCCTTGAGCAGAGGAAACAGACCTTATACGCAAATAACTTATTCCGATTGGAAAGTTACAAAAGGCGACTATTCAAAAAATTTTCATTCGTATTTCTTCAATCATCTTCCAAGTTTGACTGTTGCAAAATTTAATTACGAAATAAATATCAATAAAAATTCTTCAACCGTAGAAAGTATGGTTGCACGGTTGAAAGAAGCAGGTTACAAAATAATAAATAAATCTTATTCTCACCCTGAAGTTTATACGGTATATAAAGAAGACCCGTCCACACACAAAGCAACGTACTATACATTTTCCGCTTATGACGAGCAGGGCAATATTACGGAGAATGCAGATTTTGATAAGATAGACAGCTTATTTAAATCTTATGAAGAATTGAAAAATGCAGGTTTTGATGTCAGCTGTGACAGAAGCAATGAACCTAAAACGGATGTATACTCTTCTTTGGATAGACAGATTCAATTGGGACAAAAATGGCATCAATTTATGCCCCGCGGAGGTGCGGAGTATGACGTAATTTCCGACGGCAGCTGGACTGTCTCCAAAGATAATTTTTCAACAACTTTCAAAGCTTCGGAATTCAATCAGAAATCAAACTTAATCGTTGAAAATTTTAATCGTCAAGTAAATATTCAGACAAACACTCCGGCAGTAGAGAGTATGATTTCTCAATTAAGGGATGCCGGTTACGGAGTTATTAGAGATGCATACCAAGCTGATATTTTTACTGTATACAAAGAAGATGATTCTTCCAAACACGGAAGAACTTACTACACATTTTCCGCATTTGACGAGCAGGGCAATATTCCCGAGAATGTAAATTTTGACACGATAGACGGCTTGTTTAAATCTTACGAAGAATTAAAAAATGCCGGATATGAAATTGATTGTGACAGAAGTAATGAACCGTCTACATATTTGTATTTCTCTTTGGGTAAAGGAATGCAGATTCCCGGCAGGGATTATGATGTAATTTCCACAGGTGATTGGACTGTTACAAAAAACAAAAAAAGCGTAATTTTATCATCTTTAAATAGTGAGGGAAAAGTTTCTGTTTCGTATGAAAGTGTAAATGCTGCCTTGTTTGAGGCGGCAAAAGCTCAGCTTGAAAAAGACGGATATACGGTTATGCAGGATTCTTATGCCGTAAGAGCAGGCTACGATAACGGTTCTTGGATTGTAAGTAAATTTTATGAAGATAATTTTTGGGCGGGGATGACGGTATACCCGTTTAATGCAGACGGTGAATGTACTTTAGATGTGCAAGAAGTTGAAAGTTTATTTAATATTTACGACAGATTGAGAAAAGACGGGTATTCTATAGAATGTTCCGATTTGACGAGTTTTTATGCTTATCATTCTCACGGCATGAGCCCTTACGGTGCCGCACAGATAACGAGTAATTGGACAATTTCCAAAGATGATTATTCCGTGTCTTTGAACTCCGCAGAAAATATTCAAAAATTTTCGGATTTGCTTAATTCTTTGAGAAGATATGATGGTTATAGTAGAACACTTGCTTTGGATACGGAAAATAATGGATTGTCATTAAAGGTTCTTCTTTCGGATGAATTTAATGAATTCTGTAAACAAAATGAAATGTTCAGTGATATTATGCAACAGTATAATTTATCAATAAGTGTCGGCAGAAAAATGTATGAAGTTTTGGGAGAAAATATTCAGAACTTATCCGACGAACAGTTTAATGAAGTATTAACCGCAACACTTGATTATTATAAAAATGTTTTTGAAATTGCTTCTACAATTGATATATTAAGTAACGATATTGAAATTTACAGTCTTCACAATAAAGACGAATGGAAAGGAAGACAAAGATTTTCTCCTAAAGGTTTAAATATCATGTTGGAAAAGTTAAATATAACACCGTCTGTTTTTGATGCTAAGGAACTTTATAAAATTTCTCCGGAGTTACATGAACAGCTTATAGATGATTTTATGAGTAAAATAGCAAATGTTGATACATCAGACAATAAAAAATCATTGTTTGTTTTTGACGGACATGGGGCAACAACAGGATTTAGTACCGGTTCAGGCTTTATTTCCGTAGACGATATATCAAATGCATTAATACAGGCATATAATAACGGTGCAAATTTGGAAAATATAATTATTTATTTTCAAAGTTGTAATTCATATTACTCTACAAGTAGTATTATAGACAGTTTAAAATCGTTCGGTATAGAAACTTTCCCTCAGTTTGTTGCTGCAGCAGGAAAAGAAACAAAATTGGGTTATTCTCTTGACAATGTAAGTATGGTTAATTCTGATTATGCCGTTATTAAATATTTAGACAGTAAAAGTCCTAAAGAATTGGAAAGTATGTCCGGCCACTTAACATTGGCACAGGTTGCAAATGCCATAATGTATAACTCCAATCATACAGTATTTATAACCAATTCGCAGATAGAAGCCCTAAACAATCAATATTTGACAACCGTTTCAGCTATAACAAAAGGACAGACGGTAGGAGAAAGGGGAAATCCTTATTCCGAATTGCAGACGGAAAATACCGTTGAAACATTGAAAAATATCGCAAACTTTTTTAATTTGAAAAATCCCGAAGAATTTAAGAATACTGCTGTCGGAACGGCATTAGGTGTGATATTGGAAACTTTTAGTTTTAATCAAACTTCGGATACACAGGATAGCCCGAGCTTTGAAAATCAGCATAATAATTTAACAAATGAAAGCAAATCCGTAATACAAAAGATAAGAGAATTGGCTTCCGAAGCGGCAACGACCGTAAAAAATACCGTAAATGCAGCACTGGCAAAACCTGCAGAAATATTGACGGAATGGATAACGCATTTTATATACAACATAGCCGTAACATCCGGTAATGCCGAAAATAAAAATGAGCAAAATGAAAAAGAAAATTCTTTAAGTGTAAGCGGTGTTATTTCCGCCTTAACAGGAAATGTTGATACAGGATTAAAAAATATTTTTAATAAGGTAAGTGAAATGTTTTCAACTTCCGTATCAAAATTAACAGAGGGGATAACAAGTTTTATAGGTTTATTTGAAATATCTTATGAAAGCATTACATCCGAATTTGATTCATCCGAAAGCATTACGTCAGCGGCAATGTCTTCTTCAAATATCACGGATAAAGTTTCCGATTTTCTTGGAAATATTAATACCGAATTGAAAAACGTCATTATGCCGATTATCAATAAATTTATTGACTTTCTTCATGGAATAAACATTTTGTAAGTTATTTTAAAAGTTATATCGGTCTATAACCACAGAAAGCAGAGTGAGAAATTTTCCCATTCTGCTTTCTGCCGTTTTCAATTTTTCAACCTTTCTGTTCAAACTTCTTAGCCTCTCAGCTTCTCAGCCGCCTTTGTTGTTCAATTATAAATTGTAAATTGCCGTTTCATCTTTCCTGCCTTTCCTTAATATTCAATAATAAGTTTTATATATCAACTTTACAAAATATCAAATATTTCTTAAAGTTGACTTTCGGAAATATTTAATATATAATATAGTTATGATAGAAAGAAGCGTTATAAAAAATATCAATAAATTTATAGATACCGATGATATTATAGTTTTGCATGGAGCAAGACAGGTAGGTAAAACCACTATAATGAAAATGCTGTACGAAAAAATTAAAGTATCCAAGTATTACTTTGATTTGGAAGACAGCCGTTTTTTATCAATATGTAATAACGGAATAGAAGATATATTGTCTTTTTTGCAGCAGAAAGGAGAGATAAAGAATAAAGAAGATAAATGTTATATTTTTATAGATGAAGTTCAATATCTTCAAAATCCGTCTTCTTTATTAAAAATAACTTATGACCATTACAAAAATATTAAGTTAATAGTTTCCGGTTCTTCAAGTTTTGATATAAAGAAAAAATTTAAAGATTCTTTGGTAGGAAGAACCGTAAATTTTGAAATATTTCCGTTAAGTTTTGAAGAATTTTTAATTTTTAAAGAAGAGAAAATAGACATTACAAAAAAAATAACAAATGATTTGATAATAAAAAATTTAACTAAATTATACAAAGAATTTGCTTTATACGGCGGTTATCCGAAGATAGTTTTGACAAATGAAATTGAGAAAAAAGAAACGTATCTTCAGCAAATAATAGATACATATATAAGCAAAGATATTAAAGATTTGGCAAATGTAAAATATATAGACAAATTTAATAAACTTGTTCAGATTTTATCGTCCCAGAGCGGAAACTTATTAAATATTGATGAACTTTCAAATACTGCCAAACTTGCACGCCAAACAATAGAAGAATATCTTTTCGTTTTAGAAGCAACTTATATTATAAAACGTGTTTCTCCGTATTACAATAACATTCGTTCGGAATTATTCAAAATGCCGAAAATATTTTTTTATGATACGGGAATTCTCTCAATGTTATGGATGAAAATGCTTGGAAAAGAACTTGTAGGGAATATTTTTGAAACTTCCGTTTTTGCCGAACTTTTAAAAAAATATAAAAAAGAAAATGTATATTTTTGGCGGACA
Source organism: uncultured Endomicrobiia bacterium (assembly GCA_905236115.1). GTDB lineage: Bacteria > Elusimicrobiota > Endomicrobiia > Endomicrobiales > Endomicrobiaceae > Ruminimicrobiellum. The sequence continues at coordinate 210 of CAJOOL010000012.1, read as the reverse complement.
CAAAACAAAAAGGAAATAGATTTTATCGTAAAACATAAACAGGAAATTATTCCGATAGAAACTAAAATCAATAATCTGTCTTTTTCAAAAAGCTCAATGAATTTTTTCTTGCAGAACTACAATCTTTCCAAATCTTACTGTATAAGTATTGACGGGGATAATACCGATACCGAAAATACCGATTTTATTTTCCCGTGGAATATTTACAAT
>CAJOOL010000011.1 GCA_905236115.1 uncultured Endomicrobiia bacterium | reverse complement strand
CAGACCGAATCAACGGTAAAAATTTTGCAAAAATTTGCCGAACTTATTGGATTAAAAAATCCTGAAAATTTCAGATATAATCCTATAGGGTTGGCAATAGGAGATTTCCTTGAACTTTTTAGTATTTGGTTAATAGTTCCTGTACATTTAAAGATATTAAATAGAGAAATAAATATAAAAAGTTTTGAAGAACAGCACGGTGGGTTTTCGGATAATCAAAAAACAGCAGCCCAAATAATAAGAGGTTTAGGTATTGCCGCATTTTTAGCGGGTTTATTAATCCCCGTAATGATACCTTTAGTAGCAGCAATAAAAATTGTTCTTATCACACATTATTTATACAATGTTGCTTCAATAGCTACAGGAAAAAAAGAAAATATTTTACAGACAACATCGGATCTGGTAGTAAATAAAATAAATCCGATACGAAATGTGATAAATTTTATGAAGAGCTTTTTGGAAAGTTTGGACAGCGGTATAAAGTTTGACGGACAGAAAATAATAATGGTTTCTGAAGAACAGAGCGTGGCAGTTCCTGCAGACGTAACAAAAATAAATTACAGCATAGAAAAAGAAAGTAACACAACGATAAGAGGCGGAACGGTAATAGGAATAAACGACGGAAAAACGATAAGAGCAAAAAAGAAAGGAAATTCTGTAGTTTTTTATTCCAAACAGGGTTTGGACGGAATATCGCAGGAACAGATAGAAGAACTTTTTATAGAGGCATTTTCTTCTTCGTCGGAAGCCGAAAAAATGCCTGTAATAGCTTTTGCCAAAGCAACGGACACAACACAAGCCGATATAACAAACAGATTGGAAGTAACCAGAAAGTATGGGATAGTCAAAGCCGAAACGGAAATAAAATTTGATTTAAGAAACGAAAAATTCGGAGCAAATAAATGCGACGGGGAAAACGCCTCAACCGGAGCAAATACATTTATAATAACGCCGGAACAGGCTCAATCAAAAGATATGGAAAGTTTAAGAAATAAAGGTTACGGATTTGTGGTATCTTATAAAGTAGCTAAAGCATCGGAAATACCGAGTGTTATAGAGCTTGACGGAATACAGATAGATGCAACCGAAGTAACTGAGTATTCCGAGCTGTTGAAAGTGTTGAACGAATTAAAGAAAATGTGCAATGTAGAAAAAAGCATATCAATACAAATAAACGAAAATTTATATGGCAGTTTACAAAATACCGATGTGTTTAAAGAATACGGAGTGCTGCCTGTAGTAAGTGCCGAAAATGCGGGAAAAGTAAAAGGCAGAAAAGAAGTGACGAAAATATCGGAACAAATAAAAATTGAAGATATTTTAAGAAATGAAGATATAGTCGGAGTAATAGCCGATGAAGACAGCAGGAATCTGTTCAGCGTGATAAAAGATATGCTGAAAATAAAAACAAGCGGATACGAAAAGGGATTAAATGCAGGGTTAAGAGAAGGACATAAATGTGATATGCAAAATGAAAATCTTAGGAAAGTGTTGACGACTGGAACAGTATCTTTGGCGGAATTAGGTTCTTTAGGTTTGCAGACTGAAGATGAATTATACATAAAATATCTTTTGGAAAAAGAAAGAGAACAGGAAGCTGCAGGCTTTGTAATCGGGATAGCAATGAGCAATGCAAAAAAACAGTGGGAAAAATATTTTAATAATATAGACGAAAAACTGTTTGCAAAAGAAGCAAAAGGACGTTATGAAAAAGGCTTGTTATTAATGTTGGTAAGTATGCAGGTATCCGGTATGGATATAGCGGAAATGTTTGAAAAATTTGAAAGTAAGCCGTATGAAGAAAGAGGCTGGAATATGTCAGCGGAGCAGATGTACAGGCAGATAGGTGAGCAGGCATTTGAAATAATAACAAAAGTATTGGAAGAAAACGATAAAAAGATAAAAGTATTGTCGGCACAAGATATAGCAAGAGCATTAGAAGATTTCAATACATTGAACACGTTGATACTTGACAGGTTCAGAGTTCAGCAGGCCACGCAGGGCGTTCAAGTATCGTATCTGGCAGTCAAGAGCATGCTGTCAGCCGCTTAGCGAGCATTCCGAAAAAATGCGTATTTCTACCTTTTTTCGGAATGGAAAGGGAAACTTTTGAAACGCATCAAACCTCAATTATATCAAATTCGGCTGTTGGACAGTACCTAATTAAATCAAATTCAGCTAGTGATGATGTCCGAATTACATCAAATTCTGGCTTGACTAATGTCCTAATTTAAGCTATTATATCTATGAATAAAGCGACAGTTGAAAAATATATTTAAATCCGCCTACTTGGATAAATGTATATCCGGATTCGGAATTTAAAGTTATTTCAAAAGATAATTTTTGGGATTTCGTTTTGTAAAGGAAATGCTCATTCATAATTAATCAGCGTTTTCTTAATATTCTTATGTGGAGACTGAATTTTAATATCGGTAAGGATTTTATATAAAGCAATGATTACCATAAACAACTTATGCAAATCTTACGGAACGAGAGTTCTTTTTGATAATTTAACATTTAATGTAGGCAGAGGCGAAAAAGTCGGCCTTGTCGGAAGAAACGGTTACGGGAAAACGACTTTATTGAAAATGATTGTCGGCGAGGCAGAATACGACAGCGGGGAAATTCAAATACCTAAAAATTACAAAATAGGATATTTGAAACAGCACTTGGACTTTAAGCATAAAACGATTATTGAAGAAGTTGCGTCCGTCCTGCCTAAAGAAGAAACCGACAACAGCTGGAAAGCCGAAAAAGTTTTGTTCGGACTCGGTTTTTCAAAACAAGATTTGCAAAAAGATCCGGTATTATTTTCCGGCGGTTATAAAATAAGACTGAACCTTGCAAAAATTTTGTTATCCGACGATGATATGCTGCTGCTGGACGAGCCGAACAACTATCTTGATATTGTTGCAATAAGATGGCTGATAAAATTTCTTAAAGGATTAAAAAAAGAATTAATACTGATAACCCACGACAGAAATTTTATGGATCAGGTTGTTACGCATACCGTGGCCATACACAGAAACAAAGCAAGAAAAGTGGAAGGTAATACGGAAAAACTTTACGAGCAGATAGCAAAAGAAGAAGAAATTTACGAAAAGACCAGACTTAATATTGAGAAAAAAAGAAAAAGAACGGAACTGTTTATCAGAAGATTCCGTGCCAAAGCCCGCCTTGCGGGAATGGTTCAAAGCAGAATCAAAACACTTGAAAAACAGGAAGATATGCAGCAGCTGACGGAGCTTGAAACTTTGGACTTTTCTTTTAATTCGCTTGATTTTCCTGCAAGTAAAATGGCGGGAATATATTCCTTAAATTTCGGATATACTCCGGACAATATTTTAATAAAAGATTTAAATTTTGATATTTTGAAAAATGAAAGAATTTGTATTGTCGGTAAAAACGGAAAAGGAAAATCCACACTGTTAAAACTTTTAGCCGACAGGCTGAAACCTTTGAGCGGAAATATAAAAAGACATCCGGAACTGGAAACGGGATATTTTGTTCAGTCCGATGTTGCACAGCTCAATTCCGAGAGTACCATTTTTGAAGAAATATTTTCGGCCAACACCGATATGCCGCAGCTTGCCAGAAATATTTGCGGTGCGATGATGTTCGGCGGCAACGATATGATGAAAAAAATCAAAGTGCTTTCCGGAGGGGAAAAAAGCAGAGTTCTTCTGGGAAAAATTTTGGCAAAGCCTGTTCATTTGTTACTGCTTGACGAACCGACAAACCATCTTGATTTGGAATCTACGGAATCTTTAATTGATGCCATAAACGAATTTAAAGGTTCGGTTATAGTGGTAACCCACAATGAAGAATTACTGCATGCCGTAGCTAAAAAACTGATAATTTTTGACAGGGATAAAGTAACTTTTTTTGACGGAACATATTCGGACTTTTTAGACAGATGCGGCTGGGAAGACGAAAGCGATGAAGTAAAAGCAGACAACAAAAATGCTGAAAAAAAAGTTTATACGAAAGACGAAATAAAAAAACTTCGTGCAAAACTGATACAGGAAAAATCCAAAGAATTAAAACCTTTGGAAATAAAAATAAAAGATTTGGAAACACAAATACTTCAGAAAGAAACGGAAGCCGAAGATATTAATAAAATGCTTATGAAAGCGTATGAAGAAAATGATATAAACTTTATTGCCGAAGGACCTAAAAAAAGCAAAGAGATAAAAAAAGATTTGGAAGCTTTATATAACGAACTGTTTGCAAACACGCAAGTTTTTGAAGAGAAAGAAAAATATTACCAAAAAGAATTTGATAATCTGCAAAGCTGACGAAGCGTTTTTTTATTTTGTTTCGGGCTTTGCTTTTTGAAGAATTATTTAATAAGCTGAATTTCTTTTCTTATAGACTTTATTTCCGCTTCAAATTTTTTATTAATTTCTTCTATCAGCCTGCCTTGCTTTTCCATTAAAAGTTTAAGATATTCAATATCACCGCTTTTTTCGTTTTTATTTATCTTGCCGCTGCCGTCTTTGATAATTTT
>CAJOOL010000010.1 GCA_905236115.1 uncultured Endomicrobiia bacterium | reverse complement strand
TCTTTGTTTTTTACGGAATATGAAATTTTATTTGCATTTATATTTTTATCTTCAAATATTTTTTTTCCGTAAAAATCGTCGGTGTTAATTATAGCAAACTTTTTGTTGTTTTTTAAGTTGTATGATAAAGAGTCGAATAATATTTTTTTTGCCGAAAAATAATTTTCCGTATTTTTATGAAAATCCAAATGGTCGCGTGTAAGGTTAGTCCAAACCGCAGTATCAAATTCTATATTTTTTACTCTGCCCAGTACCAGAGAATGTGAAGAAACTTCCATTATTAAATACTTTATATTTTTTTTAACCATATCTGCCATCATTTTATACAAATCTATAGACTGAGGTGTGGTATTTGGGGCTTCAATAACGGTATCGGCATATCTGTAATTTATTGTTCCGAAAACGCCTGTATTAACATTTAATTTTTTTAATACGGATTCCGTCATGTAGGTAATTGAAGTTTTTCCGTTGGTTCCGGTAACACCTATAATGAAAAGTTTTTTATCCGGATAGTCATAAAATTTTGCGGCAATATCGGCCATAGCTTCGCAAATATTTTCAACGATAATATTTGTTGCAGAACAATGTTCGATTTTTGAAGTTGAAACTACGCATACCGCACCGCATAAAACCGCCTGGGGAACAAATGCCGCACCGTCGGTATGAACACCGCTGACGGCAAAGAACATATCACCGCGATTTATCCTGCGGGAATCATAAGAAAGGCCTTTTACATCAATATCATTTTTGCCGTAAAGTTTTTTTATTTTTACGTTTTCCAGCAGTTTTTTTAGCTGCATTTTTCTTTTCCTTAGCAATGTTTCTGTTTTTGTTTTTTTTAGAAGTTTTTTTCACCGCGTTTTTATTCGTTTTCTTATTTTCTTTTTTTACAACGGCTTTATTTTTATCTTCGGATGAAACTTCTTCATCCGGACTTATATTAAGATATTTGGCGGCTCTTTCTGCTATTTTGGAAAATACCGGTGCTGCTATGGAAGAGGCATAATAATTTTTGCCCTCGGGCTCGTCAAAAATTACCAGTATTACAAGCTCCGGCTTCATTGCAGGTATCATACCGCAGAATGATGCCATATAATGTTTTTTTGAATATTGTTTTAAAGCTCTGTCGTATTTCTGTGCGGTTCCAGTTTTACCACCGACTGAATATCCTTTTACTTTTGCGGCTTTTCCTGTTCCGTTTTCAACAACGCCCAGCAGTGCTGTTCTTACTTTTTGTGCGGTATCGGCGGAAATAACATCTTGTCTTACAGTCTCTCCGAAATTGTATTTCCTCGGACCTACGGCTTTTATAATTTTCGGCTTCAGCAGTGTTCCTCCGTTTGCTATTACGGAATAAGCACTTATTGTTTGTATTGCCGTTACGGACAACTCCTGCCCGAAAGATATTGTCGGCAGACTGCCTTTGGTCCACAGATTAATCGGCTTCAATATTCCTTTGGCCTCTCCGGTCAATTCTATTCCCGTCAAAGAGTCAAAACCGAATTTTCTTATATATTCATAAAAATTTTTTTCACCCAGCTTCAATGCGAGTTTTGCGGTTCCGACATTTGAAGAATTTTCCAATATTTCTTTAACCGTAAGAAATTTATGTTTACCGTGATCATCTCTTATTGTTCTTCCGGCAATACGCATTTTCCCGTTTTCGCAGTTGACTTTATCCGTTAATTTAAATAATTTTTCCTGCAAGACGGCGGCAAAAGCAATTATTTTAAATGTTGATCCCGGCTCATTCAAGTCGCTTATTGCTACATTTTTTAACACTTCCAAATCTTTTACCGGAAAGTTGGGATTGTATGCCGGCAGCGACACCATGGCAAGTATTTCTCCGTTATTTGGATTTTGTATTATTGCTGCGGCATGTTTGGCATTTGTCTGTTGAAAGCCTTTTTCCATTTCATCTTCCAAGATGAACTGAAGTTTTCTGTCTATTGTAAGAGTAATATCGTTGGAATGATCAAAATCTTTCTCGGAAGAATAATCCGAAAAAATTTTTCTTCCGCCTATGGTATACTGCTGTCTCTTTATATTTTCTCCGGTAAGCTGTGCATTGCAGACTTTTTCTATACCGTATATACCGTTTTCTTTTGAATCAGTCTTTCCCAAGATATGAGCTGCAAGACTCTGTTCAGGATAAAGTCTTATATAATAAACTTCAAATCCTATTCCCTGAATATCTTTTTCCGTCAGTTTCTTTTTTATTTCTGCCAGTGTTTTTGCGTCTATATTTGATTTTATCGGAATATAAGATTTTCTTTTCTTTATCATTTTTTCATGGGAAGGATTAAAAAATATGTTAAAAGACTTTAAAATTTCTTTCGTTTTTTTTATATCTTTCAGCATTTTTGCGTCCGCATACAGAGTATATTTTTTTATACTCATTGCAAGGACATTGCCGTTTCTGTCGAATATTGTACCCCTTTCCTGTTTTTCCGTGGATTGTTTATGAAAGATGTTGTTTCCGCGTTCGTTTATATTTTTATAATTGAATTGTAAAAATAAAAGTTTTAATATGATGAGCAGAAAAACAAAATAAACTGCGGCAACAATAAATGTCTGCCTTGAAAATTTACTTTTGTTTTCACAAAGACTTTTATTATCCGTTTTTAAAAATAATTTATAAAAAACTTTTTTCTTTTTTCTAATCATTTAAATTAATGAACACTACTTTTTTTATATCGGTTTTATCAGGTTTGGAAAAATTTTTTTCTTCGGCTATTTTCTGTAATTCCTGCATACTCAGCCTCATTTCCAATTTGCCGGATAACTCTTTATTTTCATTTTTTATTTCTTCATATTCGCTTTTGAGTTTATTTACTTTAATATCAACTGCCGTAAGGATGTTTTTCTCGATTATAAGAGAAACCACCGTTAAAACCGCCAGAAATATAAGTGTTATAATATTTAAAAAACCTTTGCTCATAATTTTTCCGCCGTTCTCAGCTTGGCACTTCTGCTGCGAGGATTATTTTTTATTTCCTCCGGGGTTGCGATGATAACTTTTTTATTTATTACTTTTAAACTGCCGAAAGATTTAAAAGCCTGTTTTATTATTCTGTCTTCCAAAGAATGGTAAGATAAAAAAACGGCTCTTGCTCCCGTATCCAAAATATTTTTAAGACTGCCGAGCAAATTTTCCAAACTGCCGAGTTCATCATTTACATAAATTCTTAATGCCTGAAAAATTTTTGTAGCCGGATTTGTTTTCCCGTAAGAGTGCTTGACACAACACACAATATCTTTCAGCTGATTGCAGGTTTTTATCTTTGTTTTTATTCTTGTTTCAATAATTTTTTGTGCAATCTGCCGTGAAAAACTTTCTTCACCGTATTTAAAAAATATATCTTCAAGTTTTTCTTTGTCAAAAGTATTTACAACATCGCAAGCTGTTAAATTCTGTCTGTTATCCATACGCATATCAAGCAGACTGTCGGAATTAAAAGAAAAACCTCTCGTTTTGTCGTCAAGCTGTTTGGAAGATACACCTAAATCGGCAAGCAGACCGTTAATTTTTTCTATATGTAAATCTTTTAAATTTTTTTCTATATTTCTGAAATTATTTCGGCAGAAAATTATTCTGTCTTTAAACTTCTGCAATTGTGAATTTTCGTTAAATCGTTTAAAAGAATTTTCGTCTTGGTCAAAAGCAATAATTTTTATATCTTTATATTTTTTTAAAAGAAACAGACTGTGCCCGCCGCCGCCGAATGTGCAGTCCGCATAATAACCGGTATCTTTTGTTATAAGATACCGTTCAACCTCGTTGAGCATTACCGGAAGATGATAGTCTGTGTTCATTATGTTTAATTTATAATTTATGATAATTGTACATCTTTTTTCTGTCGTTCATTATACATTGTACATTATAAATTGTTGTTCTGCAGGACAGATGTTCATACACCGAATTCCGTCTGCCGGCCGAAGCCGGCACTGCGGTCATTTCTCTGCCTTGCGGATTGCTCCGCAGGTCAAGCGGCAACAACTGCTGCCTTGCTTTCCGGTAAGGATTTAGCCGTTTCATTTCCCGTCTTCGTTGTGAAAACTCACAACTTATAACGGAAATTATTCCTCTATTTGGTTTGAAAGTTATAATGAGGAACGCCTTTTCCTTTCGGAAAAAGCCGTCACTGTTCGCACCTCTGTCATTGCTGACTGCGGGAATTGCCCGCTACCGTTTTTTTCCCCTTGCGGGAAAGTAAAGTTCGGACTTTCCTCTTTACAACAAGTGTAAAGCGACCGCCGAACATCTGCCCCTAAACTACAATTTATAATGTACAATTACAATAAAAAGCAAAATACAATTAACAATCAAAAAATCTAAAATAATTGCAGTTCTTCCGACATTATACATTATAGAAAAGCTACGCTTTTCTATACAAAATTCTTGAACAATTATCGCAGAAAACCAATTCTTTACATCTTGCAGCTTGCACTATCAACTGAGGTCTTAACACCATATTGCAGCCGGTGCAGCTTTCGCCGTCAATCAATGCTATTCCCTGTCCGTCTCTGGATTCTTTCAATCTTTCATACTGCGATAAAATATTTTTATCTATATTTTTGGAAAATTCTTCTCTTTCCGTTTTAATTTTTTCCACATCTTGTTTTGCTTTTTTCAAAGAATTTTCAGCTTCAACAATTTCTTTATTTATTTCTTCTTCTTTAGTTTTTGCCTGCTGTTCGTAATTCTTCAAATTTTCCTGTTCTTTTGTTATATCGTCCATAAGTTTAAGAATTTCTTCTTCAACCACGCCTTTGTCGGCTTTGGCTTTTTCTATTTCAACAAGACAATTTTTATACATATCGTTTGCTTTTATGGTATTTAAATCATTGGTATGTTTGGCAATAGAGGCTTCTTTTGTCGCAAGAAGAGCTTCTTTTTCTTTTTTCAAAGAATTTAACCGGACATATTCCGCCTTTTTGTTTTCAAAATCGGCTTTAATATCGGAAATTTGTTTCTGTTTCTTTTCTATAATTTTGGGTGTTTGCGTAATATTTTTTTCAAGTTTAAAAATTTCAATATCTTTGCTCTGAAGCTGATACAACAAATCCAAAGTTTCTCTTAAATTTTCCATAAAATCTCCTTGAAATAATCAATATTAACACAGCCGTAAGATTATAGCAAGTTTGGAATTGTTAAACAAGATTTTTATAACGATTTTTTTGAATTTTCGGGAAATGCCTAAATAATGACTCTACTCTGCATCATTATTGGGACGAGGAAGAAATGTATTCGGTTCGCTTAAAGAACCTCTCAACGTTAAAGACCTTTTGCCCTCTTCGCCGTGCAGAGCAACCGCCGAGTAGCTGAAATCATCAGCATTTATATAATAAGAAGTGAAAAATTTATTCGTTCTGACATCTACGTTTACACGTCTGTCCAAGCTGGTAGTCTCACAGGTATAATATCTGTCAAACTCTACATAATACAGCCTTTCAAATGTTCCGATTCTTTCCAGAACGGCTTTTCCCTCGGTCTGGACGGCTTTACTTACATACCCTTTGTAAACGGGAACAGAGACCATAACCAATATGGCAACTATAATTATAACAATAATCAACTCAACAAGAGTAAAACCTTTTTTGTCCTTTAGCATAATTTTTTATTATACTATATAAAATCAATGAAATCAAGCGGTTGTATTGGTTAAACACATTTTCTACAAGCTGATACATTTTATTTCTTTCAGTTTATCGTATTCATCAAGGGATTTAAGGTAGGCGATAACCTTTTCCATATTGGTAAGCAGAGAACAGCCGCATTTTATTGCAGCTTTTCTGATGACGGCATTTTCTTTTCTTTCAACAATATCAAAAGTTTTGTGAATGTTTATTACAAAGTCCACTTTGCCGTCTTTGATAATATCGGTGGCTCTGGGGGTTCGGTGCCAATGAACGGTATTAACGGCATAACCTTTTGACTGTAAATATTTTGATGTTCCTGCCGTTGCATATACGGGAACATTAAGTTTATATAAATTCTCTACAACTTCCATAAATTTCATTTTGTCTCTTTCTCGTCCGGAACTTACAAGGATACCTTTAACCGGCTTTTTAATCTGCGTGGCTTCCAAAGAAAGTATCATAGCCTGATTAAAATTTTTCCCCAGACAGCCCACTTCCCCTGTTGAACCCATTTCCACACCGGTTACCGGGTCGGCACCGTCAAGTCTTCTGTAGCTGAACATTGAGGCCTTTATCCCGACGAAAGGTATTTCGCTTTCGTCTACCATAATTTTTGATATTTTCTCGTCATTCATTACTTTACAGGAAATTTCCGCAAGGTTTTTGCCGGAAACTTTTGATATGAAAGGAAATGACCTTGAAGCACGGGAATTACATTCTATAACTTTAACATCATTATCTTTTGCAATGAACTGAACATTAAAAGGTCCGTTAAGGTTTAGTCCTTTGGCTATTTTTCTGACAATATCTTTTATGGTGTTGACCGTTTTTACATACAGCTTTTCGGGCGGAAAAACAAGCGTTGCATCGCCCGAGTGAATACCTGCATTTTCCACATGTTCGCTTACAAGGGAAATAATCACTTCGCCGTTTTTGGCAACACCGTCACACTCAACTTCCTTTGCATCAAGTATAAATTTTGAAATTACTACAGGATAATCGTCGGAAATATCTTTTGTTAAAGATAAAAAATAGTCCAAACTTGCATCGTCTGCGGCAACATTCATAAGAGTTCCCGACAAAACAAAACTCGGTCTGATAAGAACAGGATAACCAACCCTTTTGATAAATTCATCTATTTCTTTTCTTGATGTTGCGGATATCCATTCCGGCTGGTCTATGCCCATTTTATCAAGCAGTGCGGAAAATTTGTTTCTGTCTTCCGCCATATCCACCGTTTTAGCACTGTGTCCCAAAATTTTTACTTTTGCCTCGCTTAATGCAGGGATAAGATTGTTGGGATTTTGTCCGCCCATACAGGCTATAACGCCTTTAGGATTTTCCATATCAACAATATCCAGCACTCTTTCAAAAGACAGCTCTTCAAAATATAATCTGTCCGAAGTTGAAAAGTCCGTTGATACCGTTTCCGGGTTGCAGTTAATAATGATACTGTCGGCTCTTTTCTGTTTAAAATATTTGCTGGTCATTACCGAACACCAGTCAAATTCGCAACTGCTGCCTATTCTGTAGCTGCCGCTGCCGAGCGTAATAATACCGGAATCTTTTTTGTTCACTATAACATCATTATGTGTTCCGTCGTAAGATAAGTATAAATAGTTTGAACCTGTCGGATATTCCGCAGATGTCGTATCTATCTGTTTTACGACGGGAACTATGCCGAGTTTTTTTCTTAATTTTCTTACTTGAAGCGATAAAGTTTTAATTTCTTTTTGAGTATATTTTTTGCCGGGTTCTTTAACGGAAAGGAAAGCTTTTACAAGCTGATAGTCCGAAAAGCCCAGCCTTTTTAACTGTCTTAAATGCTCTTTATCAAATCCGTTAAATGTTTCATAAACGGTTTTATTTTTATCTTTTTTTATTACATCAACAAGTTCATTTTCCGCATCGGCAAGCTGTTTAATATGGAACAAAAACCATTTTGAAATTTTTGACAGTTCCGCAATTTTGTCGGCGGTATATTTTCTTTTAAAAGCTTCATATATTGCAAACAATCTTAAATTTGTCGGATTGGCAATTTCATATTCCAAATCTTTTTGAGCTGCATTTTTAAATAATCCTGCCGTTATCCCTTCATCGTTTTCGTTAACCATTCTGACGGCTTTCTGTAATATTTCACAGAAGTTTCTGCCTATTGCCATTACTTCACCGACGGACTTCATCTGTGTGCCCAACAGTTTTGATACACCGGTAAACTTTGTTAAATCCCATCTGGGAACTTTTAAAGTTACATAATCAAGCGACGGTTCATAAAATGCCGATGTCGTCTGTGTAACGGGATTTTTCAATTCTAGCAGATTAAAACCGGATACAACTTTTGCCGCGATGTATGCTATCGGGTATCCTGTAGCTTTTGATGCAAGTGCCGACGAGCGAGACAATCTTGCATTTATTTCTATAACATAAAATTCTTTTTTGTCGGGGCTTAACGCAAACTGAACATTACATTCCCCTATCACTCCTATATTGTGGACGATTTTTATCGCCGTATCACGCAGCATATTGTTTTCTATATTATCTATTGTTTGACAGGGAGCAACAACTATTGAATCGCCCGTGTGTATTCCCATCGGGTCAAAATTTTCCATATTACAGATTGTTATGCAGTTGCCTTGCCTGTCTCTCATTACTTCATATTCTATTTCTTTCCAACCGTATAACGATTTTTCTATTAATATTTGCGGCACACTCATTAACGCCGCGGCTGCAAGATTTTTAAGAGTTTCTTTATCTTCTGCCAGTCCGCTGCCGAGACCGCCTAAAGCAAATGCAGACCTTGTTATAACGGGATAACCTATTTCTTCCGCAACGGCTAATGCTTCTTTTACGGAAGAAACTGCCTTGCTTGCAGGGATAGGAACATTGATTTCTTTCATTTTTGCGGCAAACAAATCTCTGTTTTCAGACATTTCAAGGGAGTCTACCGTTGTGCCTAATACTTCTACACCGTATTTCTGCAATACTCCCGATTTTTGTAATTCTATAACGCAGTTTAATGCGGTCTGTCCTCCGAAACTTGATATTATACCTACCGGCTTTTCCTGTTCTATAACTTTCTGAACCCAAAACGGTGTAACGGGATACAAATAAACTTTTTTGTCCGTATCGGAATTTGTTTGAACCGAGGCAATATTAGGATTAACTACGATAACTTCAAGATTTTCTTCCTGAAGAGCTTTTACGGCTTGAGAACCGGAATAGTCAAATTCCCCCGCCTGCCCGATGGACAATGCTCCCGAACCAAGCAGAATTACTTTTTGTTTTTTATTATTTTTAGATTTTAAAGAATTGAGTATCATAAAAAATTTCTCCGAAACTTTTTAGCTGATAAGATTGGATGAAAAATTTTGTTTTTCTTAGCTGAGTAGCTGATAAGTTTATAATAAACTATGAACTATAGATTATTCTTTAAACTTTCTCAGTTTATCACCTTATCAGCTTATAAGCTATTAATGAACTCCGTAATTATCCATCCCGTGTCGTTAGGGCCGCTTGAGGCTTCCGGATGGAACTGAACCGACATAAACGGTTTTGTTTTATGTTTTATTCCTTCAACACCTTTATCGTTTGCATTT
>CAJOOL010000009.1 GCA_905236115.1 uncultured Endomicrobiia bacterium | reverse complement strand
TTTCAGATATGATGCCGTAAAATATAAAGAAAACGGAAAGAAAAATTTAAAAGGTCTTCCATGTGTGGAAGTTACGGAATTTAAGAAATATCCTCTTCCTTTATTTTTGGAGTCCGAAACACATTATGTCAGAATGGAAGAAAATAAAGATGCCGCCAAAAAACATTTTGTCGCAATGAAAAAAAGCAGTTTATACGATAAAGAATTAAAAATGTTTAAAGTCTGCTCTTCTCTTGCTTCGCAGTCAAACGAAATCGGCCGTTCCAGAGTTTTCTTGCCGGGCTGGCTGGAAAATGAATCCGTATTTATGCACATGGAATTCAAGTATCTGCTTGCTCTTTTGAAAGCAGGTTTGTATGAAGAGTTTTTTGCTTCAATAAAAACATGTTATCCCTGTTTCTTAAAGCCGGAAACTTACGGCAGAAGCATTTTGGAAAATTCGTCTTTTGTCTCTTCAAGTGCTTTCCCCGATAAAAGAAATTGGGGCAGAGGTTTTGTTGCCCGTTTAAGCGGTTCCACCGCGGAATTTATAGATATGTGGCTGACGATGGTTTTAGGTTACAAACCTTTTTATTTGGATGAAAACAACAATCTTGTTTTCTCGTTAAAGCCGATAATCTCTTCGGAATTTTTCTCCAAGAAAGGCGAATTTAGTGCAAAACTTTTTTCCGTAACGGATTTGGTTTATATCAATAAATCAAGAAAAAGCACATATCTGCCGAACGTCAATACAGGAAAAATTGAAATTGAATGGAATGATAATACAGAAGATGTTTTTGACGGTATTGTTACGGGTGAACCTGCCGAAAGAATAAGAAACAGACAAGCCAAAAAAATAACGGTTAATATATTGTAAGAAATTAAGGAAAAATAATAACTGCGAAACGATTATGAAAAAAATTTATCGTTTCGCAGTTTTTAGTTGTAAATTATAAATTATAAATTGCCTTAATCCTCTCCAATACCGGCGGGTGAGAATATTCCATAAACACTTTAAATTTATGCGGTGTAAGGTTGGACAAATTATCAACCGAAAGTTTCTTTAATGCTTCCGTCATTGCCTGCGGATTTTTATAAGTGGTAACCGAATACTTGTCCGCTTCATATTCATATTTTCTTGAAATAATGTTTTGAACCACCGACAGAAACATTGAAATCGGCGTATACAAAAAACCGAAAAATATCAGCGAAGCATATACCGAAATATTCTGCATTTTAAATGCGGCAAACAGCTCTTCGTTGCCGATAAAAAGCGACATAAGAAAAAAAATAATTATTGTATTTATAAAGGACATTGCCATAAATTTATGAATATGTCCTTTTTTATAATGTCCCATTTCATGAGCCAGAACGGAAACAAGCTCCGGTACCGTATGTTTTTCTATTAAGGTATCAAACAAAACTATTCTTCTAAACTTCCCGAAACCCGTAAAAAAGGCATTTGTTTTTGTGGAACGTTTTGAACCGTCCATTTTGTATAAACCTTTCATTTTAAAATTTTGTTCTTTTGCATATTTTTCAAGTTCGGTTTTCAGTTCACCGTCTTCAAGCGGAACATATTTGTTGAACAGCGGCATAATAAATACCGGAGCAATAAAAGTAATCAGCAGTTCAAACAAAATAACTATTGCCGCACTGTAAATCCATGCCGCACTTCCGAACTTAATAAAAAACCAAAGTATTAAAGCAAAAACCGGCACACCTATAACAAAAGTTAATACCAAGCTTTTTAAAATATCGGAAACAAAAGTTTTTACCGTTGTTTTATTAAAACCGTATTTTTCTTCTATAACAAAAGTATTGTATACGGAAAAAGGAATTTCCAAAATCTGCATTAATAAAAATAAAACCGTTGTAAAAATTATTCCGGATATAATCTCGCCGTAACCGAAACTTCTTGCAAAAATATCAATATGGTTAAACCCGCCGGCTAAGATAAATAATATTGAAACAACCAAAAACACCGAAGAAGATATAAAAGAAATTTTTGTTTTGTCTTTCAAATAATTTTGTGATTTTTTATATTTTTCGGCATCGTAATAACCTTTAAATTCTTCCGGCAGTTCGTCGGAAATATTTTTTACATTCAAATAATCGGATATGAAATTTATGCCGAAAGATACCAGCAGAAATGCAATTATTATCGTTAAATACATATTTATTGTCCTTTTAAATTTTTATTTTCTATTCTTGCCTTCCAGTTTTACTATCTTTTCTTTCAGATAGTTTATTTCCAGTTCGCAGTTTTTAATTTTTTCTTTTAGTGCATTATCTTTTTCTTCTATTAATTTTATTATTAAATCTTTATCGCTGTTTTCCGTTTTTTTTGCGGCGGAGTTTTTTCCGTTTTCCAAAAAATATGCCAAAGGCATATCGGTAGCCTGTGCGATTTTTTTCAGATTGCTTATTGACGGATTTCTGCTTCCGTTGCACCAGCGGCTTATAAGATTATTGCTTATTCCTATCTTTTTTTCAAATTCTTTCTGGGTAAGCCCCAGTTTTTTTATTGCAAGTTTAACTTTTTTTCCGAGATTATTTTCAGACATTTATGCACCTTACGGACAAAATTATTATAAATAAAAAAACAATAACCTTGACAAAAACAAACCAATATACTACAATATGGTTAGTTTAAGGATATTTTTTTGAAATAAAAATAAAATAAAACAAGCCGAGCGGGCTGATTTGGAAGATTAAAGATTACAAATCTTTAAAACCTTGCCAAAGCATAGCATTAGCTTGGAAAAAAGATAATTCGGTCCGGTCAAGAACTTTTTATCTCTCGGCGAGAGTATACCAAAATGCGGAGCATTTTGGTATGGAAGATTAGAAGATTGCAACGGTGAACGACAGAAGATTGGAAAGGTTTGTCATTGCGGACTTGATCCGCAATCTATGTTCATAAAATTCCTCTTTGTCGGTCATTGCGTTGCTGTTGGGCGGAATGTTCGCCCACCTTGCAAGGGCAAAACATCCGAAGTAGCCGTAAGGCGACGAAGCAATCTTGCCGTTTGAAAAGAGGAACCCGAGGGATTAGCCTCGGATAATAAAAAAATAAAAAACAAAAAGGA
>CAJOOL010000008.1 GCA_905236115.1 uncultured Endomicrobiia bacterium | reverse complement strand
GTCGCCAATGTGTTTGAGGCTACCCAATTCTTGCTGTCGCTTCCCCTCTGTAGGCAAGCGCAATGCCGATTGGATGTAATAGCGTTGACTACCTTGGTTACAAACAAAATCCACTTCAAGTTGTTTTCTTTGATTAACACCTTTTTCATTCTTAATATTTACTTCCACTATTCCCACATCCACATTATATCCTCGGACTTTCAATTCGTTAAAAATTATATTTTCCATTAAATGTGTTTGTTCATACTGTCGGAAACCTATCCTTGCATTTCTCAATCCGGGATCCGTAAAATAATATTTTAATGGAGTATTTATATATTTGCGTCCTTTGATATCGTATCTTACTGCACAGTCTATCAGAAAGACATCTTTCAAATAATCCAAATACAATTTTATTTTTGAATGATTAATATTAACATTTTTCACACTCTTAAAAGTATTTTCCAATTTTGTAGGATTTGTAAGAGAACCTATATAGGACGATATTATATTTATTAAATCTTCAAAATTACCGTCATCGTCAATTTTATATCTGTTTTTTATATCCTTTAAATAAACCGTATCAAATAAATTTTGCAGGTATCTGCTTTTTTCTTGGGATGTTTTGTATCTTTGCAGCATAGGCATACCGCCGTATATCATATACTCTTCCAATGCTTCCGATTTTTCCCCGTCAAAACTCGGAAGAAACTCCTCAAAACTCAAAGGATATACTCTTATTTCATCGCCGCGGCCTCTAAATTCGGTAATAATATCGCTTGAGAGAAATTTGGAATTACTGCCGGTTACATAAACATCTGCATTTTCTTTTCTCATTAAACCGTTTAAAACCGATTCAAATTTATTGACCAACTGAATTTCGTCAAGTAAAAAATAGTATGTCTTTTCATCTTTCATTAAACTTTCCAAATAATCATATAAACTTAATGCATCATGATATTTCTCATTTCTGGGAGAATCAAAATCCATTTTTATTATATGGGCATCGTCTATACCTTCATTTTTTAAATATTTGACAAAAAGATTATTTAACAGGTATGATTTTCCGCATCTTCTGATGCCGGTAATAACTTTTATCATACTGTTATTTTTTTTATTAATTAATTTGTTAATATAAAATTCTCTTTTAAATTCCATATATTTCTGCCTCCGGTTCCAATTCTTGCGAAAAATGCGGATTTCCGCACTTTTCGCGGAAAAATTTTTGAAAAAAATCTTAGGAACGGCAAGAACGGCGGCTGAGGAGCTGAGGTGTTAGGACTGAGAACAACAAACGACAATTTACAATTTAGAAATTGAACGACAGTTGAAAGAATAACGCTGATAAGTTGAAAACGGCGGGCGAGAAGCTGAATTTATAAATTATTCTTCATTTTAACTAAAAACTTCTTGATATATATTAATATCGTATTAATATATTTTTTAACAAAATTTTCTTCTTTATATTCAACAAAATTATTCTTGAATATTTGCTTAAAATATGTTATACTTAAATTACTCGGGGTGAGATTAACGGATTTATTTTCCGTGTGTAACTCCGAGTTTTTTATTGCATCTAAATTAATTTCTTTTATTCTATGCCCGGCATAAGAATACTTATTTGATTTCTGATTTTTAAAAACATCCGCCTTTATTTCTACAGCATACAAATTACCATTAAAATTAAAAGAAGCAAAATAAACATCCTGTCCTAAAATATTAGAATTTTTTATTTTATGTTTATAATCAGCTTTTATGAATCCTCCGCATAATGCTCTGCCAATTATATTTTCTAAATCTGCGAAAAACTGATTTTGGTTTTTCCTGTTGGAATATTTTATTCCTCTTTTTGTTCCATCAATTCCAAAATGTAAAACTGTATTTGCTTTCTCTGATTTTAAGTCTCCTGCAATATTTAACTTATTAATTAAATATTTTCTTAAATCGGTTTTCTTCTTAAATTTTGGAACTTCTTTTTCTTTAGGAATATTTAATATTTCTACAAAATCATTATCTTTTGCAACAATAGGTCTAAATTTATTTTCCATAAAATATTCTTTAAATCTGAATTATCCACATTTTGTTATTATAGCATAAAAAAATACTAAGCAAAATAAAAAAGGCAATTTAGAACGAACGAATGTATAATTGAACAGCATGAAAGACAGTTGAAAATGGCTGATGAGGGCTGAGAACAGCAGTTGAGAAGATGAAAGGTTGAGTGGTTTAAACAGGAAACGAACAGAAGAAAATTTTTAGAGAAATTCCTCTGCTCGTTTTTTTCGGACTGTGCTATGTTCAGTCCAATTTTTTATTTATTTTTGTTACAGTAAATTTTTAAGTAAAAATGTTTTGCCCCAGAACGACAATTGAAAATTGTTCAACATTAAGGATGCCATTCATTTTCTTTTGTAGAATTCATCTCATTAGAGTCAAGAATTCTTGCTCCAAGCGTAATATTATATTGAAGAACAAATTGTTCATCTCTTGTCGGGTCTACTTTCAGTTCTGCAGGTTTTCTTACTTGAGAAGCAAAATAAATATCAGGGCGAGCTGTATTGGAAGCTGCGGCTTGAAACGAACGAAAATATTTATTGCCTCTGCCATCAATACCTAACACGGTTTCATGATTTGTAAAACCTCCACCATAGGAAGAATGAGCGTTATTTAAAAAATTTCCATACTGGCTATAATAGGCTTTTTGAGCTGAAAGAATTGTTCCAAAAAGTGCATAAACTTCAGATATTTTTGATTTTTCTACATAACCTCTGTAAATTGGAACAGAAATTACAGACAGGATAATGACAATGGCGATAACGATAACCAACTCAACGAGAGTAAAACCACACCGTCTGTCATGCCCGAGTGTCTTTGTCGGGCATCCCGTCGTTTTTCTGTTCCCATACTTCCGGTCATCCATACATCTATACATCTGTTTAAGTTTTTTCATAATTTTTCTCCTTTACTTTTATTTTTTATTTTTATCCGGGGCTAAAGGGCGACTGCCCTGTTCCCCGCTTCCTCTTTTGTTGTTGACGATAAAAGAGGAATTTTATGAACATAGATTGCGGATCAAGTCCGCAATGACAACCTTTTCCAATCTTCTTTTGTTGTCGTTTTCAACCTTTCAACCTATACCAAAATGCTCCGCATTTTGGTATAATTGCCGAGAGATAAAGACGTGGAAATTTTTATCTTTTTCCAAGCTGTGCTATGCTTTGGACGAATTTAAGATTTAATCTTCTAATCTTCCAAAACAGCCCGCTCGGCAGTTGTTTTTTTATTACAAACTTTTTTAATTAACACTTTTGTAAAACTTAGTTTCTCTTATGAATAATATTATAATACATAAGAAAAATTTTGTCAATATTTTTATTTTACAGGCAATTAAAAAACAACAAAAAAACTGTTGATTGATTTTTAATTCCGAAAAGAAAAAAATAAAAATTTTCAGAATAAAACCCGGCAAAAAAAATGAAAAACAAAAATCTTATAAAAAAAATAAAAATGGCTATGCTTAAAAAGGATATAAATCAGTCCGATTTGGCCGACAAGCTGGGGATTACAAAAAGCGTGGTTTCCAACTGGTTTATAGGAAACAGAAATCCGAAAATTGAAACACTGGAAAAAATTGCAAAAGTGCTTGGAACGGATGTAAATTATTTTTTAAATGATGATTTGAACGAAGACAAAAATTTTTCTAAAAATAAAAAAAATGAAAACGGCAGTACCTGCAGTATTGATATGGTAATGGAACTGATAAAAGAATTAAGAAATTCAACTCAAGAAAAATTCAAAAGACTGGAACTTGAAATAAAAATTCTGAAAAACAAAATAGAAAACTCAAAAAAAAACTGACAGAACAAAAATAAAAACCCTGCCAAAAAAACGAAGAAATTTCAGCCGGAAAAATTCAAAAAAATCAACTTAAAATTTTTCAAAAAAATTTCTCAGCAGCCCAAAAGTTTTTCCGCATTGGCATGCATAATCTTTTCCAAATTTTCGGGTTTGATATCCAAACTTTTTATGAGTTTCAAATCCTGTTCGGGATTGCCTATGGGAAAATCAGTTCCGAATAAAATTTTATTGATATTATGTTTGTTCAAAAATCTGTATATCTGTTCTTTCGGCATAAATGTCAACGCGGAAGAAGTATCAATATAAAAATAATCGTCGCCGATAATTTCTTTTTCAACATCATCCCACATTTGAAAACCGCCCATGTGTGCGGCGACAAATTTTATCTCCGGAAAATATTTTTTTACGTTAAGCATTTGTTTCGGACCTGCCTGAACAAGCCCCGTTAAAGAAAGCTCGTATCCGCAGTGAACAAGAATGGGAATTTGCAGTTTTTGTATTTTTTCATACATAGGGAATGTTTTTTCGTCGTCAATAAAAAACATCTGAAACTCGGGCTGAAATTTTATCCCCTCGGCATTATCTTTTATTCTGTCAAGCTCGTAAGACCACTTGTCATAAAACGGGTGCATGGAAGCAAACTTTATAAATCTGCCGGATTTTATTGCGAACAGCCAATTGTTGATATGTTCCACCTGTTCCGGACGGGAAGCAACCGAAGCAAGGACGCTTTTTGAAATTTCGTTTTTGTCCATAACGGACAGTGCATTGTCCACGGTGGGAACGGCAGTCATAGGACGTCTGAAAGATTTTTCCAAATATTGTTTGGCTTTTTCGGCAACTTTGTCAGGCCAGATATGTGTATGAAAATCTATTATTTCCATTTTTTTACCTCAAATTTTCTCACGTCAACATCGTGAATATATTGTTTTTATTATACAATTTATTGACAAAAGAAAGCAAAAAAAGTAGAATTCTACGTATATGTCTAAGAGAGTAAAATTTTAATTGGGGAGGGCTTTTAAAATGGCGGAAAAAGTTGCTAAAGCAGGTGTGGAAAGAGAACCCGGTTATCTTTATTTTATAGATAAAGATGGCGATGTATCAAGAGCAGGAATGGCAAGAGGCGGAAAAAAAGGCAGCAAGGCAAAAAAAGTTGCTAAAGTCGGCATAGAAAAAGAAGAAGGATATTTCTATTTCTTGGATAAAAACGGGGATGTGTCCAGAGCCGAGATGTCAAGAGGCGGAAAAACCAAGAAGAAAACTGCAGCCAAGAAACCTGCCAAAACGGCCGTAAAAAAAGCACCGGCAAAAGCATGTGCCAAAAAAGGTTGTGCAAAGAAAGCAAAAAGAAAATAAATTTGATATTGAAAAGTTTGATATTAAAAGGCTCGGGAAAAGATTTTTTCTCGGGCTTTTTAATGTAGAATGTTGATGCAGGAAGCTAAGAAAAAATATTCAAAACAAAAAAACTTGATTTTTATTTTAAAATATTGTAAAATTATTCCTGTTATTAATTCCGACATGGCTCAATGGTAGAGCATCCCGCTGTTAACGGGAGGGTTGTAGGTTCGAGTCCTACTGTCGGAGTTTTTTTATATATGATTAGTCCAATTTTAGTCCTTTTAAGCTGAACAAAATAATATGCCGAAAATTTACAAAAACAACTGAGGGCTGAGGACTGAGAGTTGAGAGCTGAGGATTTAAAAAATTTTAATATGAATAACATTATTCTTGCTTCCGCATCGCCCAGAAGAATGGAACTGTTGAAAAAATGGGGCGTAAATTTCACAATTCATCCTGCCGATATTGACGAAACACACAATTTAAAAAAACCGTCGGCGATAGTGAAATATCTGTCATATCAAAAAGCAAAAGCCGTTTTTAAACTTTTCCCTGACGGTATTGTTATAGGTTCCGATACGATAGTGCTTTTAAACGGAAGAATTTTAGGCAAACCGAAAGATGAAAAAGATTCCGAAAATACAATAAGAGAACTTAACGGAAGCCTGCATAAAGTTTATACCGGCGTATCAATATTAAGTGCCGAAAAAGAAATAACTTTTTGCGATATTGCAAAAGTGAAAACAAAAAAACTTCCGGAAGAAGAACTTCAAAAACTTTTCGGCAAGCACATGGACAAGTCCGGTTCTTATGCCGTGCAGGATAAAGACGATTGTTTCGTGGAAAAAATTTACGGCGATTATTATACGGTAGTAGGTCTGCCGTATTTCAGACTGAAAGAAGAAATAAAAAACTTCGGCATTCTTTTGAAATAAAAAACAAAATAAAAAAACGCCGAACAACTCAATCCCCGAAACGAAACAAAACGAAAACGGAAAAAATAATTATTCGGCATTTGTTTGAAATAAACTTTTTTAGTTCTGCTGAAATTTATCCAAGGTTATTTCAACTTTTGTCTTCTTTCTTATATCGTCAAACCAATCATTCAACAAACGGTTAGCCTTAATCTGCAAAGCATAATCTTCATTTATATCAGGGTTTTCTTTCTTCATTTCTTCAAGCTCTTCTTTGCTTACGGAAGCTGCGGAAGCCACCAGAACTTTCAGCTTATTGGCGGCAATCTGTTTTCTTCTTAACGTTTCAAACTCTTTGGGAGAAAATCTCATATTGTTCAAGAATTTATAATAATATCTGACATCAAAATTTCCTTTATCGTCCAGAAAATAAGGATACTTTTGAATATCGGCAGCCAGCTCCGTATCGGAAACGGTAACACCGTATTTTTTCGTCTGCTGCCATATAATTTCATCTTGAACCAAACTTCTTAAAATATCATTTTGCGTCCTTGTCTTTAAGTAATCGGTTATTTCCATACCGCTCTGTCTTAATATTTCCAGAGAACTGTTATACAGACTGTAATAAAGTTTATACGGAATTTTTTCTTTGCCTACTACCGCAACGGTATTAAAATCCGTTTTACTGCCGAATATATAACTGCCGAAACCGACAAATGTTCCCGCTAAAAAACCGAATATCGTTATTAAAAAAATTTTTACTTTGTGTTTTCTTAAAAAATTCATCATAAAAGTTTTATCCTTTTTCTTTAGGAAACGCTGATTAATTCTGAACGGAAACCGCAAGGCTTTTTGCCTCTAAATTCGTTGGAACTTCTCGCGATAAATTGCCCGGTAT
>CAJOOL010000007.1 GCA_905236115.1 uncultured Endomicrobiia bacterium | reverse complement strand
GTATTATGTAAATTCAACGAAAAATATTTGAAGCTTCCTCCGGAAGTTCTTATTACATGTCTTAAGAAACAGCAGAAATGTTTCGCCGTTAAAGATACCGCCGGAAAACTTACAAACTATTTTATTAATGTAAGAAACGGCAAATCCGAAAACCTTGATATCGTCAGAGCAGGTTACGAAAAAGTTGTTGTTGCTCGTCTTGAAGACTCGGTATTCTTTTATGATAACGATTTGAAAAAATCTTTTGAAAGTTCTCTTGAAAGATTGAAAGGACTTATCTTCCAA
This sequence comes from uncultured Endomicrobiia bacterium, assembly GCA_905236115.1. Taxonomy (GTDB): domain Bacteria; phylum Elusimicrobiota; class Endomicrobiia; order Endomicrobiales; family Endomicrobiaceae; genus Ruminimicrobiellum. Next base: position 5,311 of record CAJOOL010000007.1, on the reverse strand, counting down.
AAAGAAATCGGAACTGTTTATGAAAAACTTACAAGAATAAAAACTGTTGCAAACTTTATAAACGAAGAAAACGGTTTGAATATAAACAAAGATACTTTAACAAGAGTAATAGATTTGTCAAAAACCGATTTGGTAAGCGAGATGGTTTTTGAATATCCCGAACTTCAGGGAATAATGGGCAGGATTTATTCCAAAGTTGCCGGCGAAAGCGAAGAAATATCTCAAGCAGTTGAACAGCATTACTGGCCGTTATCGGCATCGGGAACGTTACCGGAAAATATTTTATCAACAGTAGTTTCTCTTGCCGATAAAATAGATACCGTCGCTGCGGATTTTGCCATAGGGCTGGAGCCTTCCGGTTCGGCAGATCCTTACGGACTTAGAAGAATGGCTATCGGTATTGTAAGGATGATAAGACAATATTTGCCGGAAACGGACTTTGAAAAAATTATTGATACGGCATTAAATTGTATGCCGGAACAAATAAAACAGAAAGATACTTTTGCAACAGCAAAACAGAGACTTGTAAAATTTTTCTTCAGCAGAATAGAAAATATTTATGAAAACGAAGGTTATAAATACGACGAAGTTAAAGCGGTAATTATTCCTTCGCAGAAAACAGGTTTGAAAGTTCTCGGCGACATAAAAAAGAAACTTGATGCACTTCAAAACTTGAGAAAAGAAAGTTCTTTTGAATCTATTACAACAATATTTAAAAGGGCAAGCAATATTTTAAATCAGGCAAAGAAACAGAATTTGAATTTTTCGGATTCCGTTAATGCGGATTTGTTAAAAGAAGAAGCCGAAAAGAGTTTGTATAATCAGTATGCCGTTATAGATAAACAGTTAGATGAACTTCTTGCTAAAAAAGATTATACAAATGCAATAAATAAACTTAACGATATTAAACCTTATTTGGATAACTTCTTTGAAAAAGTTATGGTTATGTGTGAAGATGAAAGTATAAAAATAAACAGAATTTCTTTAATAAATTATATTACGGAAAAGTTTAATTCGTTCGTTAATCTGTCGTCGTTGCAATAAAATGTCAAAATTTCTTAAATCAAATATCTTTTTCTTTCTGCTCCTTGCCGTAACGGTTTTTACCCTCTACGGCAAGAGCATAACTTTCGGCTTTACCTACGGCGACGACAATACCTTAATTTTGGAAAAAGCCGAGTTCTTATCCGACATAAAAAATCTTCCTAAAATATTTACAACATCGGTCTATTATTCCAAAGATTTCCCTTATTACAGACCTTTGCTGAATTTATCTTTTATGGCACAGACCGTCCTTTTCGGCGTAAACACAAAAGTTTACCACTTAACAAACATCATACTTTTTATTTTATCGCTGTATTTGATGTACTTATTTTTAATAAAACTGTTTAGAAAATGTACAATGTATAATAAAAGAAAAGACACAGAAGTCCGTCATCTTAATACGGTATCCGGCAGTTATGCTACAATACTGAAATTTTTGTTTCTGCTTGCAGCAGTTCATCCTGTCTTTACGTCAACGGCAGTCTGGATACCTGCTTCAAACGACAGCCTGCTGGCATTGTTTTTATATTCTTCATTTATATTTTTTATACGTTATCTTGAAGATAAAAAAACAAAAAATTTGTTGTTGTATTTTTTATTTTTTGCAGCCGCACTTTTTACCAAAGAATCCGCAATACTTGCCGTATTTTTATATGTCTTTTTTGTTTGGTGTTTCGGTTATAAACCGGCCAAAAAAGAAATCTTAAAAAACATTTTAATTTTTATTCCCGTCATAGCTTTTTATCTGTATTTCAGACATCTTGCAGTATCGGGCGGAAATATTCTTGTTTATTTCAAAGATTTCTTTCAATATCTGCAAAATTTATTTGAGGGTTCCGTCGTATATCTTTATCAGTTCGTTATTCCCGACATTCACGTAATGTTGTATAACGTCAGGTTCACGCCGGCACATTGGGCGGTTTCGGGCTTGATAACATTTTTTATAATTTTCGGTTTATATAAAAATTTTATAGACAAGAAAATTTTTCTCTGGTGCGTTTTTGTTTTTTTACTGTTTATTTTTCCCACGTGTTTTTTGGACGATTACATTATTTTAAACCACCGTCTTTTTGTAACCGTTCCGGCAGTAATAATTATCCTTACTTTTTTTATTGACGGAATTTTAAACGGTACAAGAAATATTTCCTTAAAAAACATTCCCTTACCAAATGCCGCCTTAACAAAAATTTCCGAAACAAATATTTCAACAACCGTTCCCGCAAACTGCGGACAGGAACAAAAATCTTTAAAATTTATAAATAAAAAATTTTTCTTACTGCTGTTTTTCATTTTATTTTTTGTTTATTCGTCCGTATCGTTCGCATTTCAAAATAATTACAGAGAAAAAAATATCTACTGGATAAAATCTTATATGGACGCTCCGGACTGCCACGCAACCTGTTATCAAATTTCACGTATTTATTTTGAACAGGGAAACTTTGAAAAAGCAAAAGAATTTTTGGATAAAGCCAACAAACTCAAACTTATTTATCTTTCCGATTTAGCATTGATATATTATTTTGAAAAAGATTTTGATAAAGCCGAAGAACTTTATAACAGGTCTGTGCAGACAGGTGTAAATAAAGCTCAATGTTTCAGAAATCTCAGCGTCATATATCTTCAACGAGATAACGATATTGACAAAGCTATCCTCTACGCACAAGCCGCAGTCAAAGAAGAACCTTACGAGTATTCTTACAGAAAATATTTGGAAACATTGCTGAATGAAAAAAACAAATTTTAAAAAATTATTTTCCGCCGGCGGTATTTTCAGTATTTTTGATATTTTCAATATTTCCGGTATTTTCGGCCGCACATCGTTTTTCTTCAATATTCCTTTTCGTCCCGTAATTTTATTTTTATTGATATACATCTGTTTCATTATTTTTGCAGACGGTTACGGCTTTTTTTTGCCCGAAAAAAACAGTTTTCTTTTTACCTGCACCTCTCAAAAAAAAGTTACCCTCATCGGAAAAGTCATATCCGAACCTGTTTTAAAAAAAAGAAACCAACAGTTCATTATGGAAGTTTCCGACATCAACGGGCAAAAAATCAAAAAAGAAAAAACTCTTGTCTCTGCACGCAAAAATTACCCCGTACAATACGGTGATATTTTACGTCTGACAGGGAAAATAAATATTCCCGAAAAGCCGGTTTTTCCTTACGTCTTTGACTACAATAAATATCTTCAAAGACAAAATATTTATACGTCTTTTTATCAATACGGTTATGAACTTGTTGACAGAAAACCGAACATCATAAAAAAACTTTCTTTGAAATTAAGAAACGATATTGAAGCAAGAATTGACCGATATTTCAAACCGCCATGCTCTTCAATATTAAAATCAATGATTGTAGGCGACAAAGCCGCTCTTGATAAAGATACCAAAGATGCTTTCGTCAACACGGGCTTAATCCATATACTTGTTATAAGCGGTCTGCATATAGGATTTTGTGCGGCAATATTTTTATTCTTTTTTAAATTGTTCGGTTTGAAATTGAAATACGTTTATCTTCTTACGATACCTGCACTTTTTTTCTACACTCTTATGACGGGAGCCAACCCTCCGGCGGTGCGTGCCTCAATAATGGCGTCGTGCGTGCTGGTTGCTTTTATGCTTGACAGAGAACCTTTAATTTATAATGCCTTGTCTTTATCGGCATTGATAATTTTAATACTTAACCCGCAGGATTTATTTACGGCCAGTTTTCAGCTTTCGTTTTTTGCAACGTTCGGCATAATTTATTTTTATCCCAAATTCAGATACGCTTTCGGAAAAATAAAAAACAAATTTTTATCGTCATTTTGGGAAGTTTCCTGTGTTACTTTATCCGCACAGTTTGCACTCATTCCGATACTTATTTTTTACTTCGGCAAAATTTCAATAATTTCTTTTGTTTTAAATCTTGTAATAGTTCCGCTCATTCCTTTTATAATAATTCTTTCTTTGGTGTTTTATGTGTTTAGTTTTATATCGTCGTTTTTGGCTGTACCTGCAGCGTTTATTTTAACTTATTTATTGAAAAGTATTTTATATATTATAAATTTTTCGTCAAATCTTTCTTTCGCCGTTGTTTGGACGGCAATACCGAGTTTGGGACTGATTATTTTTTATTACGCCGCTTTTTTTATTATGCTTAAATTTAAAAATAACAAAAAAGTTTTGTTCTGTTTATTTTTGGCAATCTGTTTTATGCTGATAAATCCTTTTGAAGAGAAAAACTTCGTCAGAAATTTTATTGGTCCGAAAAATCTCACCACACATATCAGAACCGCCGACGGGAAAGATTTTATTGTTACGCAGGAGTTTGAACAAGACAGATTTTACGAAAGGAATTTACGTCAGTATCTGCTGGCCTGCGGAAGCCGAAAGACTTGGAGTCTTTAAATAAATTACAATTACAGCGATTTTTTAATTGTACATTGCCGTCCAATCTGTCATTCCCGAAAAGTGCGTAGCACTTTGTAGCTGTTAATCGGGAATCTATGTTATAAAAACTCCTCTTAAGTTTGTCATCCCCGAATGCCTCTGTCGGGGATCTCGCAGTTCAGTCGTTGTCATCCCGCACTACGATGCGGTATCTCGTCGTTGCCGTCATTGCGAGGAGCAACGAAGTTGCGACGAAGCAATCTTGCCGTTCATTATACATTATACATTGAAAATTGCCTTTTCATTTCTTCAATTTCTTTCTTCAAACTTTTAACTTCTTTTTCAATTCTTTTATTGCTTTCTTCGGACTTCTTCACCAAAAATTTTACAAAATTTTCCACAACATCTTTTATCTCGGTTTCTTCGCATTTATCAAAACAAATATCTTTCGTATCGTCCGACAGTTCGCTTATAGGGATATTAAAAGCCTTTGATATTTTTTCAAGAGTTTCAAGGGTAGGATTTTTTGAATTGCCCTTTATCCAACGGTTTACGGAAGAATCCTGCGTTCCGATTTTTTCGGCAAATTGTTTCTGTGTAAGATTATTTTCAAACATTATTCTCTTTATCTTTTCACCGAATTTCATTAAAGCCTCTTAAAAATATTTTAAGGAAACACTGATTAATTTAGCACAAGCGTTTCCTGTATTGTAAAAACAGATATTGACTTTTAATTGTTTTTATGTTAGAATTATTAGCATAGAAACAATTGAAAGTTTTTTTACATACACAAGCCGAGCGGGCTGTTTTGGCAGATTAAAAGATTACAAATCTTTTAAAACTTAACCAAAGCATAGCACAGTTTGAAAAAAAGATAAATTTTTTGAAAAGGTTTT
>CAJOOL010000006.1 GCA_905236115.1 uncultured Endomicrobiia bacterium | reverse complement strand
CAGGTGCTTGAAGCAATAAAATATTTAACGGAGGCGGGGGAACTGTTAACAGGCTATCTGCTTACTTACGATGCATTAAAAGCGGAATTTAGAAAAATAAAACTTCCGCCGAAAGATAAGAACTGTCCAGCCTGTAACGACAATTTATAATTTATAATTTATAATTGAAGAATTTGCTTTGCAAGTTTTTCTTGACATTAGAGTAACTGTAATGTGTATAAGTTATTAAAATTAAATTGAGGTGTCTTTATGAAAAAAATTAAGACCGAAGAAGAAATAATTGACAGAACACCGAGATACACCGTAAAAGAAGTTGCAAAAAAAATAAATATCTCACCGCATGCCGTGCGATATTATGACAACGAGGGCTTAATTCCTTTCGTATCAAGAACGGATAGCAACATAAGACTTTTTTCCGACTATGATTTATCTTGGTTTAAAATAGTGCATTGTTTAAGAGCGATTGATTTATCTATTGCCGATATAAAAAGATATATAGATTTATTTTTAAAAGGTGATAAAACTATTGCCGAGCGTGCAAAAATTATTTTTGCTCAGGAAGAAAAATTAAAAGAAAATTTAAAAAAACTTCACGGTTATATGAAAGTATTGAAAATGAAAAAGAAATATTATCAGGAACTGCTGGAAAAGAAAAACAGTGATGCATGTAATATTTTAAGGGGGAATAAATGAAAAAATTTTTAAGTATTGCGTTATGTTTTATTATGCTGTTTTGCGGTAATATGTTTGCACAGAAAAATGAAAATGTAAATATTTCCGAGCTTGCAAAACAACTGGGTAGCCACAGCCTGCTTGTTTATAAAAACGGCGAAATATCTTTTCAGGACGAGCACGGCATAAAACCGCTGCTTATACAGATAGAAAAGAAAGGTCTGAAAAAAGCCGCAGTTGTAGATAAAGTTATCGGCAAGGCGGCAGCACTTTTAATGGTTTACGGGAAAGTAAAGCAGGTGTATACGGATATTATTGCCAAAGATGCAATAAAAGTTTTTGAAAAATATAAAGTTAAATATTCTTATAATAAAGTTGTAGATTATATTTTAAATATAAAAAAAGACGGGTTGTGCCCAATGGAACAAAAAGTTAAAAATATCGACAGCCCGAAAAAGGCTTATAAGATTTTTTCTGAGAAAAAATCTTAAATTTATAATTTATAATTTACAATTTATAATTTTTACATGGAGAAGAAAATGAACAGAAGAGAGTTTTTGAAGTCGGCATTGTTTACAACAATAGGGGCTTTTTTGTTGAAAACAACTAAAGTTGTTGCAGCAGAAACAAAAAAAATTGCGGATAAAGTTTTTACCAAAAAATTCAGAAACCATGATATTTCCGCTATTGGTTTCGGGCTTATGAGGCTGCCGCAGAAAGGCGGAGAACCAGATGTTGCAGAAACACAAAAAATGGTAGACTATGCTATGGAACACGGTATAAACTATTTTGATACTGCATGGTATTATCACGGAGGAAAGTCCGAGCTTACCGCAGTAAAAGTATTTAAAAAATATCCCAGAAATAGCTATTATTTGGCAGACAAACTTCCGTTAAGAATTCTTACCGGAAAAAACCACGTTTTAAAAGTTTTCGATGAGCAGTTGAAAAAATGTAACGTCGATTATTTCGATTTTTATCTTGCACACAACATAAACAAAAACGAGTGGAAAGTATTGAAAAACTGCAATGTTTATGAGCAGCTTTTGCAGAAGAAAAAAGAGGGAAAAATAAAATATTTGGGTTTTTCCATACACGATACACCGGAACTTTTGGAAGAGGTAATAAAAACTTACAAGTGGGATTTTGTCCAGCTGCCAATTAACCTTATCGACTGGGAAACTACCGACAGCAACGGCTGGTATGGTGTTAATGCAAAAAAACAGTATGAAATAGCAACTAAAGCCGGCTTGCCGGTGGTAGTAATGAACCCGCTTAAAGGCGGACAGCTGTCAACACTTAACCAAAAAGCGGTTGAACTGTTAAAGAAAGAAAATCCCAACGTTTCACCGTCGTCGTGGTCTTTAAGATATGTTGCCTCGTTGGAAAATGTTCTTGTTGTTTTAAGCGGTATGACCGCTATGGAACATATGACCGACAACGTAAAAACTTTTACCAATTTTAAACCGTTAACGGAAAAAGAAGAAAAAGTTTTGTCCAATGCAATAGCCGCTTATAAATCTTCCGGTGCTATTACATGCACATATTGTCAATATTGTGTAGGATGTCCGATAGGAATAGATATACCGAAAAATTTCAATATTTATAACCAGTATAAAGCCGACGGTAAAAAAGACAGGTTTATTGCAGCTTATGAAAGTATTAATGCACAAAACAGAGCGAATAAATGTATAAGCTGCGGAATATGTAAACCGAAATGCCCGCAGAAGTTGGAAATACCGTCGTTAATGAAGGAAGTGGCAAAGCTTTATGCAAGCCTGAAATAAAAATTGCCTTCGGCAATTTTTAGGTGAAGATGTGAATAGTTTGAACTACAGATGAATAGCTGAAGAGCTGAAAAGCTGAAGAGTTTAATGTAAAATTTTGCGAAGCAAATTTTTCTAATAATAAAAATACAGAAAACTTATCGGCTGAAAAATTATAAATTGATTTTTTGAGGTTTTATGAACAAAAGAAAAATAATATATTTTGCAAGGTTGTTTTTTTCGGCATTAGTTTTGATATGTTCGTTTTTGGCGTTTACAAACGGCTTTTACTTTTTGGCACATTCCTTTAAAGTTCAGCTCGGTGCAAATATTGCAAGCCTGTTTGCTGCATTTTCCGTTACGGCGTTAGCAGCTGTTTTGGCGGTTTTGATTTTTACTTTTCTTTTCGGAAGATTCTATTGCTCGTTAATTTGTCCGTTGGGAATTCTGCAGGATTTTATAAATTTTTTGTCATTTAAGAAAAGTAAAAATTATAAAAATTTTTATAAAACGCGTTACGTTATTGCTGCGGTTGTTTTTGCTGCTTTGGTGTGTGGCTGGGCTGCAGGCTTTAAAATTTTAGACCCTTATACAAACTTCGGTCTTATAGCTTCAAGCATTTTTACACCGTTTACGGATTATCTTTTAGCCGAAGATGAAACTTATGCTTATACCGCACTGACTTTATTGATATCATTAATTCCTTTCATAATTTTAATATTTTTGGTATTATTTAAGAGAAGGTTTTTCTGCACGGCAATATGTCCTGTGGGAACGCTGCTTGGAATTTCTTCAAAATACGGAATTTTCAGACTGAAGATTAATGACAGCTGTATAAAATGCGGTGCCTGTTTTAAGAAGTGTCCGACGGGAAGTATAAATATTAAAGATAAAAAAATCGACAATGAACTCTGTGTGAGATGTTTGAAATGTGTGTCGGTATGTCCCAAAGGTGCAATAAGTTACGGTGTTTGTGAAAAAGAAAAAGAAGAAAAAAAAGAAACTTCTTTCAGCCCGAACAGAAGAAATTTTGTAATAGGTGCAGCGTTGGTTATTGCAGGAATTGCCGCAGGTGCAGGCAGTGCGATAGCAAGGGGAAAAAAGTTTTTGCAAGACGGTATTAGAGCAATACTTCCGCCGGGAGCAAAAGATTATAACAGGTTTGCATCCAAGTGCACAAGCTGTCAGCTGTGTGTAACGGTGTGCCCTAGTAAAGTTATACATCCGAGAGATTTTTCTCATGCAAATATTTATATGGACTATTCCAAAAATTACTGCAAATATGACTGCAACAAATGCAGTTCGGTTTGTCCGACGGGAGCATTGAAACCTTTATCTCTGCAGGAAAAACAGCATACGCGTCTGGGGCTTGCAAAAATTGACAGAGATATCTGTATAGCCTGCGGAATATGCACGTTTAATTGTCCGACAAAAGCATTGTCTTTAAATGTGTCGGGCGAAGAAAGAAGTTTGGTTTATAATGCAACCGTATGTATCGGCTGCGGTTCTTGCGAAGTGAACTGTCCGCACAAAGCTGTAAAAATAGTGCCGATTGTCAAACAGACAAAAATTGGATACAATTAATTATAAATTATAAATTGTAAATT
>CAJOOL010000005.1 GCA_905236115.1 uncultured Endomicrobiia bacterium | reverse complement strand
CAGGGTATGGTTACGCTCGGCGGAAGTGCAATGTCCAAATCTAAAGGAAATATTGTAAGCCCCGACGAGATAGTATCTAAGTACGGTGCAGATACGGCAAGACTTTTTATACTTTTTGCAGCACCTCCGGAAAAACAGCTTGACTGGTCTTCCGACGGGGTAGAAGGATGCTGGAGATTCATTAACAGAGTTTGGAGATTACAGGAAACAGTAAATACGAAATCTCAGGAACCTGCAACCGAAAAAGCAAAAGAAGATTTGTTGAGAAGTATGCACATCTGCATAAAGAGAGTTACGGAAGATATAGATAAAAAACATCAGTTCAATACTGCTATCTCTGCCGTAATGGAACTTGTTAATGCAATGTATTTATATAAACATCATTCCAATGACGACGGGCTTTCAAAACAGGTTTATGAAACAATCGTAAAACTTCTCAGTCCGTTTACTCCGCACTTGAGTGAAGAAATTTGGTCTCGACTCGGACATAAAGACTGTGTTTCCGTTGCGGCATGGCCGAAGTTTGAAGAAAAATATATCAGGCAGAATAATATTGAACTTCCCGTTCAGGTAAACGGTAAACTTAAAGGTAAAGTTAATATTGATGTTTCCGCAGACGAAGAAACCGTAAAAAAAATTGTTTTATCCGACGAAAAATTAAAATCCGTTTTTGACGGCAAAAATATAGTAAAATTTATTTACATAAAAGGTAAAATTATAAATGCTGTTGTAAAGTAATGTAAACAAACGAAAATTAAATGTAAGTATACGGAGAAGCTAATGAAAAAAATTAAAATGTTGTTTATGGATCATTGGGGCAAAATTCTGATAACGGTATCCACAATATTGTTGATATACTTTTTTGTGGTTATGCTTAACAGAATAGATTCCTACGGAAGAAACACCATGCTTGCTTATATTCCTATGTATATTCTTATGGGAGCAGTGCAGGCACTGGTTTTTGTGGGGGCATATTTCTTTTTCTTCAGCGGAGGTTTTTCCAAGCTGAAAAAGAATAAAGTTAAATCCAATAAAGTTAATGTTAAATTTTCCGATGTTATCGGTTTTGAAGCGGCCAAAAAAGAAGCAATGGAAGTGGTGGATATTATCAAAGATTCCGCCAGAGTTAAAAAAATCGGCGGAAAAATAATAAAAGGTATTTTGCTTATGGGGCCTCCGGGCTGCGGTAAAACTCTTCTTGCAAAAGCTATCGCAACCGAAGCCAAAATGCCGTTTATTTCCATAGCAGGTTCTGAATTTGTGGAAGTTTTCGTCGGTGTTGGTGCTTCCAGAGTTCGTAAACTTTTCCAGCAGGCAAGAAAACTTGCTTATACCGAGGGTTCCTGCATAGTATTTATTGATGAAATTGATGTTATCGGAAGAGGAAGAAGCTGGTCTTATATGGGCGGCGGCGAAGAAACCAACAGCACGCAGAACCAGCTGCTTGTGGAAATGGACGGTTTGGAAAGTTCCGCACACAACATTATAGTTATTGCTGCCACAAATGCCAACGAGAGCGTATTGGATAAGGCTCTTTTAAGACCGGGAAGATTTGACAGAAAAATTCAGATAAGTTTGCCGACATTTTCCGAAAGAGAAGATATTTTTAAATATTATCTTGCCAAAGTGAATGCTGGGCAGGATATAGATGTTAAAAAACTTGCAGGACATACCATGTTCAAGTCTCCTGCGGAAATTGAAAATATAGTAAAAGAAGCGGCACTGATTTCTACCAGAAATAAAAAGACCTCAATTGATATGGAAGATATTTCTCTTGCCATGGATAGAGTGGATTTAGGCTTGGAAACGCACATCACAATGACCAAAGAAGAAAAAGAAATGACCGCATATCACGAGGCAGGTCATGCGGTGGCATTATATATGTTACATCCGACGGATGATGTTTTTAAAGCATCTTTAAAATCCAGAGGCGGAGCTTTAGGCTTGGTGGCACATAATCCCAGAGAAGAACTCCACACGCATAATAAAGAAAAACTTATTGCCGATATTATAGTTTCTTTGGGCGGATACAGTGCGGAAAAAATAAAATACGGCACTACGTCTACAGGCGTATCTGCGGATTTCAGAAAAGCGATGTCTATTGCCAATGCAATGGTATGGAATTACGGTATGAGCGGCAGACAGGAATTTATCGGAGATTTTACGGCTATTCCCAAGGAAAGTATGTCTTACAAACTTAAAGAAGAGCTTAACCAAGAGACCATAAACATAATGAACGACTGTCTGGAAAAAGTAAATGAGTGTTTAACCAAAGAATGGGATATTGTGGAAGATATGGCAAAAGAACTTCTTGTAAAAGAAGAGCTGGATTATAAAGATATTGACGAGATTTTTAAGAAACACGGAAAGCAGCATAAATTAGAAATTAGCAATCAGCAATTATAAATTGTTATTAAAACTCACAAAGATTGTCATTCCCGAGTGTCTCTGTCGGGAATCTCTCTACAGAAATTACTAATTCATAATGAAGAAATATTTACTTATATTATTATCATTTATATTTTTTACTTCCTGCGGGGTTTCTTATCCTAAAGAAACTTTGCGGCAGGACGCAGTGCGTCTGATAAAAACAGAAACGGGTGTAGACTGTGATGTAACCGCATCCGGCACAACACTGTATGTTGATGCCATGCTTGACGATTTGGCTTCGCAGGACGGTAAAAAAGTTGCCGATGTTTATAAGACGGTACAGAAGATAGTTTCTACGGCGGTGCGTATTCCTTTAAGTTCCGATGCCGATATAAGAATAGTTGTAGTTTGTGTTTTTGATTCCGAACGAACGGTGATGTTAAGATTGTTTGAAAATATGGACGATATAAAAAAATATTCGCACCAGCTGATTTCCCGAACCGATTATGAAGAACGCCAGTTAATGGAAATTTCCGGTCATTCCAAAATATCAAAAATTCTTGAAGATAAACATGAAATTTCTTTGGATGAATTTGTTGCAAGGCTTTCCGTTTCTCAGATAAGTTTATCCGCCAAAAACAATCCTTTGCTTACATCGTTAATATCAAAACTGAATTTACAATATGATAATTTTAAAGAAGATACCGTTTATCTTTCCGTAAGTTCGTTTTACAATTACGATGTAGAGATGTTATTGAAAAAATCTATAATTGCTGAACTTGAGAAAAATATAAATAAATATAAAACTTTTTCAATAAAGTCCGTCGTCGTTTACGATAGCGACGGAAAAACGGCGGTTTACACTTTAAAAAAATGAAAAAATTCCTGTCTGTTATAATTTCTGTTTTGCTGGCGGCAGCTTCGGTTCCGGCGGATGTTTTTTCCGTGCCTTATTCGGCGGCGGTTCCGCCCGGGCTTAACGGCTTTGCCAAGATAACATCGGCAGATTTTTATGACAGCGACGTAACCGTCATAAATATACAGGACTTGCATAACAACAGGGAAGTTCAGAACAACATTTATAAACTTTTGGAAAAACTTAACGAAAAATATAAAGATATTGAAGTTTTTATTGAGGGTGCATCAAAACAGAGCGATTTTTCAAATCTTTTAAAATATTTTTCGGATAAAGAACTTTCAGTTTTAATGAAAAGTCTTTTTGATAACGATAAGATTTCCGGAGCGGAATATTTCGGTTATAAAAATAAAAAGATATTAAATCCCGTTGAACGAAAAGATATTTACGATAAAAATATTCAAAATTATTCTTTTCTTATAAAAAACAGAAAAAACATAGAAAATCTTCTTGAACAAAAATACGAAAAAATTAAATATTACAATAAATATCTTAATAAAAATCAGATAAAGATTTTAAGGCTTTACAACGCATATCTCAACAAAAAAATATCCTGCGAAAAATTTTACGATAAAATACTGAAAAAACTTGACAAAAGAAATCTTTCCGATTTGAAATATATAAATATAAAATTATATAACGATATAATTCTTGAAAGCAAAAAAATAAATCGGAAAAAAGCCAATATACAGCTGCAAAGCATTTTGTTGAAATTAAAAAATAACATAAGTTATTCGGAATATTTTGACCTGCTGAAAAATTCAAATAACTTTGCCGATATGAATATTGTTTTTTCTTATCTGCAAAAAAATATAAGCGTTGAAGATAAAATTTCAAAATATCCGGATTTGTTTAAACTGATAAATTTAAAAGAAATATCTTCGCTTGTAAATCCCGCACAGCTGATTGAAGAAGAAAGACAGATAACTGAAGATGTTTTATTGTCTTGTTCGGAAAATTCCGTAAACAAAGATATTGTTTTTTTGAATTTGTTTTTTGAAGTTTATAAGAAGCTTCTTTTGGCAGAAATTTCCTCAAAGGAATACAACGGATATAAACAAAATTATGATTTGTTTGAAAAAATCAGTTCAAAATACTTAGGCGGAGAACCGATAGAACTTTTTGTTTGCCGAAGAGCGGCGGAAAGTTTTAACGAACTTAATATTGAAAGAAACGAACATTTTGTAAATAATATTCTTTTGCCAACTCCTCAACTCCTCAACTCCCCAATTCCCCAAAGAGGCTTTTTATATTCCGTAAATAAAATACTTTCAACGCTTGATAATAAAAAAATAAAAGTTCTTGTTTCCGGCGGGTTTCATACAAACGGTATAAATGAACTTTTGGCCAAAAATAAAATTTCTTATGTTACGCTTACTCCGAACGTAAAAGATACGGATTATTCATATAAACAAAATTATTTAAATTCCATTATAAAACAGGCCGAAGCAGAATATAATGCAATATCTGCAGAACCGTTTTTGCAAAGACCGGCAGATATTATCGTTGATGATATAATGTCTTGCTTGGATAATATTTTGCCGTCTTTTGCGGCAGGTAAAAGTATATCGGATATACGCAAAAAGATAAATGATGTTATAAAAGAAAATTCTGTGGAACATATTGTTTCTTTTGATATGTCCGATGACGGCAGTGCCGTTATAAAAATTAAAGATAAAGAATATGTTTTGGATTATTCCAAAGGACGTGTTGTTATTCAAACCGAAACTTTTACTGCCCTTGCAAAAAATATTAAAATCTTAATAAGAGAAGCCTTAAAAGCAGCCAGCATAAGAGCTCAGCTTGGATTAAAGGCCGAATATGAAGAAGATTCTTTTTCCGGATATAACCAGACTGCGGAATATATGCTTATGGAACATAATATTTTATTTCCTGCTTTTGCGGATTTGTGTTTAAGGACAATAGTCGGAAGCGATTTAAATAAAGAACATGATAAGTCAACGGGATTCGGCGTATACAATATTTTCAATGCGGTAAGACGGGAAAATGCTTTTCGCAGTCAGTTTTACGATACATTAAAAGATTATGATATAAAAACAGGAAATTCTCCTGCTCTTGCAGGTGTCAGTCCGGACGGATACGGCAGAACACAACAATACGGTATGCTGTTTTATGTCGTTTGGGGTAAAGATGAAAATTCGGCGGATGTTGCAAGAGAAATTTTAATATCCGAAGAGTTTTTTAAATATTTGGAAAAACTTAAAAGTAAAGAAAACGAAGAAGCCGTAAGAGAATTCCTGAGAAATTTACTTATGCATGAAAGACTGGAGCAGATTGCAGTCAGCGGAAAGAGCGAAGTTTTTAATGATTATGTATTAAAACATAAACTTTCAAGAACGCCCGAAGTTTTTCACGGATATATTTTGTCTTCCGATTTTAAAAATTTTATTAGAGAGCAAAAATTGTCTTCCGGAAATATTTTGGGTCAGCAAAATCTTTTGGCAATTATGGACGGTATCATAGCTTCCGTCAATGACGAAAGATCCGAATATTCAGACGTGATTTCTGTAGTTTCTCTTGAAAACGGAACTCCAAAATATGAAGAAACCGAACTTCAGGATTTTGTGGAAATAAGAGCCGGAGAGAAAGATAAAATAAGAAGTTATGATGAACAGTTGGCTCAAAAATTATCCGCACAAATTAAAAAAAGATACATTGCCGAGCAGAAAATATTAAATCCGAATTATGATATTAAAAAGGATTTTAATCCGGATGATTTTATTGATTTTGTTAATGATTTTGTTGTTGTTTACAGACCGAACAGCGAATATATAAACTGCGGTATGTTGTCCGAGGAATTAAAAAGAATTTTTACCGCTGAGTTTGATGTTTTAAAAGAAAGAACAGACGAAATAAAAATAAATTCTTTTGAACTTAATGAAGACGGCGAAAATTTTTCTTTAGATAATCCTAAAGCCGTAAAAAATAAAAGTGTTATTTTTGCCGAGGATATTATTTCAAGACAGAGTTCCACTTTCAATACTATATACAAATTATTAATCGGTTACGGTGCGGTTAAAGTTCAGGGAGCTGCTTTTTTTGATTTGTCAAAAGAATCCGAAACGGGCGAAACCATTTCTCAACAGTCTCTGGAATATGTATTAAATAATCCGAAATTTCTTGCCGGTATTATAAAGAATTTAGACGGAAAAGTGCAGAAGTACACCGTTTATTGGCTGACCGAATTATTGAAAACCGAAGACGGAAGAAATACTCTTTCGGATATAATTGAAGAACTCCGCCGTGCCGAAACCGATAACGGCGAAGAAATTATAAAAAATTTGCTCCACGGTTTGTTTGATATTTTAAATAAAAAAGATTTCGTTAAAGGCGTTTATAATTATGATATTGTCAATCTGATTTTGTTTATAGGTTTCGGCAAAGATAAAAAGACCGTTGATATAACCAAAGAAGAAACGGATAACTTTTTACAAAAATACGGACTTAAAAGTGCAGGTGAAAACTTACATGACGGTTCGGCTTCGGTATCAAGATTAACAGTAGTATATGATGATTGGAAAAAAGATATTTCGGCATTGATTTTGTATGCCTATATGGCAGGTTACGGATATATCAATGCTTTGGGTGTTAATAATATAGACGGAGTTGAAAACGGAAATGAATATTCCAACAGAAAGTTGATAGAAATATTATGCAGACAATTCAGACTTCCTTTTGAAGATAAGAAAGCAAAATTGAAACATACATATCCTTTCATAGAAGAAAACGGAGAATTTGCCGAAAAAATAAATGAACAGAAAGAACGGCTGAAAACTGCAAGACGTAATTTTGAAGAAAAAATAATAGAAATAAATGAGAGATACGGAATAACCGCAGGAGCAAAATTGAGTGATGAGGAATATAAAGAATATTTAAAAGAAATAGACCAAGTTCAGTCGCAGTATTCGGATACCGTCAAAAATATTATGATTGTTGCAAAAAGATTAACTTTGGATATTTTATCTTCCCGCAATATTCAAATAGACGAAGATTTATTTTTAATAATGATAAGCGGTTCTTTGGTAAAGGGCAGTATGATGACAAATTCCGACGTTTATTATGATATTATTGTGCCTGACGGAACGGTTTCAAAATCGGTAGAAATGCGTTTTGCTCCTTTGTATTCTTCAATTCTTCAGCAGATAGGTTTAACAAATTATCATGTAGTAAAATATTCCGCTTCTCGGTTGAACAAAAGAAATATTAATACGTTTATTGATGAAAGAGAAGTTGCTCCTTTTTTAAATTATGAAGTTTTATCCGCCAAAGACAGAGATAAAGAATTATACAAACAATTTATGGGAAATTTGCTTAAAGAAAGAGTTGCCGAACTAAAAGTAACCGACGGTTTAGTTACGGGTTCTTTTTCCCAGCAAATGGCATTGATTGCCAAGAGGTATTATGAAATTTCCAAAAACGGTTACGGCTGGATAGGAAATTCTTTTTATTTATCTTATACTTCCGGCAGCATTAACCAAGGCCGAAAAGCGGAAATGTTTTCAACAAGAGCAGCATTGATGCTGTTTGAAATGGAATTAAATCTTAAATTGAAATATCTTAACTTTGACGATGACGACGGCGGTATTCCTGTTTCCGTAAAAGCTCAGATTGATTTTTTAAAAAGGAAAAGTGTTCTTCAATCCGAAAAAGATGAAATTGATGAAGCGTATAATGCCTGGCGGTATTTGGCTTCCTGCAGGTATGTTAAAACTGACGGTTCGTGGACGGAGTTTACGGACAGGGAACAAGAATGTATAAATATAATAAATGATTTTGTTTCAAGAAAAGATCCGT
>CAJOOL010000004.1 GCA_905236115.1 uncultured Endomicrobiia bacterium | reverse complement strand
GACAAAGTATATTGGATGGACGGTTCCGACGAGGAAGCAAAAAAACTCGTTGAAATCGGCGAGAAAGAACAGATTGACGGACATCCTGTTTTGGAAAAATTAAATCAAGACGAATTTTTCGGAGCATATTGGCACAGATCAAACCCTAACGATGTTGCAAGAACGGAACAGTTGACATTTATCTGTCTGCCGAACAAAGAAGACGCAGGTCCCAACAACAACTGGATGGATCCGAAAGAAGCAAAAGAAAAATTAAATGCACTGTTTAAAGGCTGTATGAAAGGAAGAACGATGTATGTTATTCCTTTCCTTATGGGCAGTCCTAAATCGCCTTATTCAAAATGCTGTGTTGAGGTTACCGATTCCGTTTATGTAGCATTAAGTATGAGAATTATGACAAGAACCGGAAAAGTTGCCGTTGAAAAAATCGGTAATTCCGACGACTTCTTCAAAGGTATGCACTCTATCGGCGATGTCAATCCGGAAAGAAGATATATTATGCACTTTCCGCAGGAAAACCTTGTTATGAGTTTCGGTTCCGGTTACGGCGGAAACGCTCTTTTAGGTAAAAAATGCTGTTCTTTAAGAATAGGTTCTTATTTGGGCTACAAAGAGGGCTGGCTGGCAGAACACATGATTATTATCGGTGTTGAAGACCCTAAAGGTAAGAGAACTTATTTCTTGGGTTCTTTCCCGTCAGCATGCGGAAAAACAAACCTTGCTTTGTTGAACCCTGTTTTGAAAGGTTATAAGGTTTGGACATTGGGTGACGATATTGCTTGGATAAATATTGGTCCCGACGGAAGACTATATGCAATGAACCCTGAAATGGGCTTTTTCGGCGTAGCACCCGGAACGGGCAAAAATACCAATCCCATAATGGTTGAAACTTTGAAAAATAATAAGTTCTTCCCGACGTTGTATACGAATACCGCGGTTAATGCGGACGACAATACCCCTTGGTGGGAAGGATATTCGGAAACTCCGGAAAACTTAATTGACTGGCACGGAAAAAAATATGATAAAAATTCCGGTGAAGTTGCCGCACATAAAAATTCAAGATTTACGGTTTCTACATACAACTGCCCGACGCTTGCAAAGGAATTTGACGACCCTCAAGGAGTTCCTATTTCCGGTATCATTTTCGGCGGAAGAAGAAAATCCACAATTCCTTTAGTATATGAGAGCACAAGCTGGGAAAACGGTGTGTTTGATGCATCAATTATAGGTTCGGAAACTACGGCGGCTGCAGCAGGTAAAGAGGGAACAGTCAGAAGAGATCCTATGTCAATGCTGCCTTTCTGCGGTTACAATATGGGCGACTATTTCGGCCATTGGCTGAGCTTTGCAAAAAGAGCAAAACATCTTCCCAAAATATTTATGGTAAACTGGTTTAGAAAAGACGAAGACGGGCACTTTATGTGGCCTGGCTTCAGAGATAATTCCAGAGTGTTGAAATGGATGATTGACAGAATTGAGGGAAAAGTCCAAGCTGAAGAAAAAGAAATCGGTTTGTTCCCGAAGATAGAAGATATGGATTTATCGGGGCTGGATATATCCAAAGAAACTTTGGAAAAACTCTTTAAAGTTTCCAAAGAAGAATGGCAGAAAGAAATTCCTTTGATAGAAGAATTTTATGCCAAGTTCGGCAACAGACTGCCGGAAGCTCTTAGAAAACAGCTTGACGACCTGAAAGCGAAGTTTAATAAGTAAAGTTGAATAGTTGAAGAGTTGAAAAGTTGAAACGGCGGAAAAAATAATGGTTGAAAAAGAGGCGGAACTTTTTATGATAACCGCCTCTTTTTCTGCAGATTGCCGCTATGTAGCAATCCTGTTGATTTTTTTGCAGTAAAATTTTAAGTAAAAATCTAGCAATACTAAATGTTAAAATAAATTTAATTTTTATAAAATTTTTTATTTAAAATTTAAAAAATAACATTATTTCTGCGAAAACATTTATGTATTATATAAATTAAACATTAATCGTTTGAATTAATTTCTTTAAATTCTGCACCTGTTGATATGTTATAATTAAATGCTAATCTATCTTTATCATTACGTTGTAGTTCAATCGGCAACATTATTCTTGCTTTAAAACAATTTTTTGAATCAGAATAAATACTTGCTTTAAAATAAGTAAAATATTTATTTCCTCGAGTATCTATTCCCAGAATTGTATCATAATTTGTCCAGCCACCTACTCCATCAGCGTAAATCAAGAAATTTCCATATTCGCTATAATAAGATTTTTGAGCAGATAATATTGTTCCTGTCAAAGCATATACCTCAGACCATTTTGCCTTATCAACGTATCCCCTATAGATTGGAACGCTGACGACTGACAAAATAATAACTATGGCGATAACGATTACCAACTCCACCAACGTAAAACCACACCGTCTGTCATGCCCGAATGTCTTTGTCGGGCATCCCGTTGTTTTGCCGTTTCTATACATCCTTTCTTCCATACATCTATACATCTGTTTAAGTTTTTTCATAATTATTCTCCTTTTTGTTTTTTATTTTTTTATATTATCCGAGGCTAATCCCTCGGATTCCTCTTTTCAAACTGCAAGATTGCTTCGTCGCCTACGGCTCCTCGCAATGACGACCAAAGACCACTGAGGGATCCCCGACAACGACACTCGGGGATGACAGGCGAAAAAGAGCTTCTCAGCCATACCAAAAATTTCCGTTTTTTGGTATACTAGCCGAGAAGATAAAATCTTTGCCAAAATATTTATCTTTCTTACAAGCTGCTGCTATGAAACATCATGCTCGGCTTATTTGTTTTTTGTATAAATTATTTTTATTAGCTTGTATTATAATTATTAGTATTTTTTATAATTATAAGATATTCTAATAAAAAAGTCAATGTTTTTTTATTTAAACCGGTAAAATGACTAAAAAAAATATTTATCTTGTCATATTAAAACTTTTAAGAGAAAAAGGGTTGACGCAGACCGAGTTTGCAAAAAAGGCGGGAATATCTCAGCCTGCATTGTCTGCAATAATGAGCGGAAAATATGAACCGAAAATTTCTACAATAGAAAAGATTGCAAAAGGTTTTGATATTTCTTTTGAAGAGTTGGCTGCGACAATTACGGGGAAAGAAACAAATATAAAAAAGAGCAAAAATACTGAAGATAAAAAAAATGCTACGGAGCTGAGATTGGATTTTCTGGAAGAGAAAATGAAAAGACTTGAGACGGAAATTGCTATGCTGAAAAAGGAACGGTGAAACGGCAACAACAAGATCCCCGACAGAGACATTCGGGGATGACAGACGTAAAGACTAACATCAAAAACTACTGTGAATGTCAAGATATGTTTGAAGGATAAAAGCGGCGGCGAGTTTATCTTTCAAACCTTTTCTTTTTTCTCTGGAAAGATTGGCTTCTTCTATTAATACACGCTCAGCTTGAGCGGTGGTAAGACGTTCGTCTATCATTTCTATTTTTATATCGGTAAATTTTTTTAATTCTTCCGCAAACTCGGCCGCAAGCTCCGCCATTTCTCCCTCAGTGGCATTCATATTAACGGGCTTGCCGACCACGATACAAGAGACTTCTTTTTCTTTGGCAATTTTTAAAATATTTTCAACATTGTTTTTAAGACCTTTACTTTCTATTACGTCAAAAGGCTGTGCCATTATGCCCATAATATCCGACATTGCAAGTCCTATTCTTTTTTTCCCATAATCTATACCGAGATACCTCATGAAAACTCCAAGTGACAATGTATAATGTACAATAAACGGCAAAAGCGAGATCCCCGACAACAACACTCGGGGATGACAAACGGAACGGCAACGACAACTGCGAGTGACCCGACAGAAACATTCGGGGATGACAGGCTAGAGTTGCTGTTTCAGTATCAATCTTCTCAGGCAGTCCAGTGCGACGTTGACAGCCCGCTCCCTGATATCTTGTCTGGTTCCCAAAAAAAGAAACTTATTTACTTCATTTTTTCCCTTAAACGATGTGCCTATGTAAACCAGTCCGACAGGTTTATCTTTCGTGCCGCCTCCGGGACCTGCAATACCTGTAATGCTTACCGCAAAATCCGCACCTGAAAGATTTATTATTCCGTCCAGCATTTCTTTGGCGGTTTCAACGCTTACGGCACCGAACTTTTCCAGCGTTTCATTTTTAACATCAAGCAGCTGCATTTTTGATTCGTTGGAATAAGTAACCACAGACATTTTAAAACAGTTTGAACTTCCTGCGGTGTCGGTCAGTTTTGCCGCCAGCATTCCGCCCGTGCAGGATTCCGCAACGGAAACGGTCTGTTTTTTTTCAATCAGCATTTTCTGCACAACGCCCTCAAGCGTATCGGAATTATAACCGTATATGTTATCGCCCAAGACATTGATAAATTCCTGATTGATATTTTTTATGGTGTCGTCAATAGTCAGCTCATTTTCACCGCTGACGGAAACTTTCACGTCTATCAAATATTTATGTGCGAGAATTGCAAACTCTATATCATCATTGTTTGCAAGGTAATCTATGGTCGGCTTGATTTTTTCGTCTACCAGAGATTCCGCCATACCGCATATATGAAGAACCAAAGTTTTTTTAATTTTCGCCTGATAACTTTTCATAAAGGGAATGACATTTTCTTCAAACATCGGGCACATTTCTTTAGGCGGTCCGGGAAGTAAAAATATGGTCTTTCTTACTTTTTTATTTTCGTCAACGTTATACTGAAAATGAAGCATCTGTCCGGGAGCCGTGCCGAACCTGTTTTCCAAAACTTTGGCACCTTTTAAAATTTGTGCCTGTCTTTCGTTGTTTTGTGCGGGGTTTGATATGCCTCTTTTTTCAAAATACTGAACTATGGATTTTTGAACGCTTTCGTCTTTGTAAGTATCCACGTTTAATATTTCCGAAACGGTTTCTACGGTTATGTCGTCAAAAGTCGGTCCCAATCCCCCGGTTACGATGATAACGGAACTTCTTCTGACCGCATCTTCAAGGACTGCAGAAAATTCTTTTTTCCTGTCTGCGACCGTTGTTACAAGAGAAAGATTTAAGCCCAAATCGTTTAATTTTCCGCCGATAAAACCTGCGTGGGTGTTAAGTTTACCGGTTAAAAGTTCGCTGCCGGAACAAATTAATTCTATATTCATTTCTACCGTCCTTTTGTGTTTTTTAAGCTATACTATTTAGCCTGCCTTTAGAGAAGACATCACTTGTTTTGTACCGGCGGCAACGCCTTGATACTTTTATTTTCGTTCAAAATTAATCAGCGTTTCCTTAAATATTTAAATTAATTAATGCCGGTAAGTACAGAAACAGGAATTATCAATACGCATATTGATATTGTTGGGAAGATTTATATTCTTTCGGTTCGTCTTCAATATCGGTTATATCAAAATTAAGTCTTATATTTAAACCTCTAAAAATCCTTTCAAGAGTATCAAAACTCGGATTTGCATTTTTTCTGATTAAAGCATCGTAAAGTCCGGATCTTGACATACCTATTTTTTTTGCAAATTTTGTTATTCCGCTCCATTTTATGGCTGTAAACAAACTTTCAAACAAGCTTTTTCTGTCATGATCCTGCGTATATTCTTTTAGACTTTCTCTAATATATAATTTTACGGCTTCCATATCGCCATAAAAAAATTTTTTATCAAATTCTTCTTGAGAAATTAAAAGTTTTTTTATTTTTTTAGCCATTGTTCCAGTTCTCCTCTTGTTTTTAAATCCAAATATATTTCCATAAGCTCTTCACTTTTATCTATATCTCTTTGCTGGGTTTGCTTATCCCCGGCATTCAATATAACTATTAAAGTATTTCCGTCTTGAATTAAATAAATTCTAATACCTTTCCCTAAATCAAGTCTTAATTCATACAAAATTTTCTTTAAATGTTTTAATTTCCCGGTTTTTCCTTTTTTCAAATCATCAAAAGCTTTTCTTATAATAATTTTATAGCCCTTATCAAGTTTGGAAAACCACTTAAAATATAAGTTTGTATATGCAAAATAATATATTTTTTTCATAATCATATTGTATGATATATCGTGTATTTTGTCAAATTTTTGTATTGTTTAGCGAACGACAGAAAGCAGAATAAGAAGATTTTTCCTATCCTGCTT
>CAJOOL010000003.1 GCA_905236115.1 uncultured Endomicrobiia bacterium | reverse complement strand
ATTGATGATCCGGAAAAAAGAAAACAGGAAACGGAATCTTTAAAACGTATAAAAGATTCTTTTAAGAAAATAATTATAGTAAAGGAAAATATTATACCAAGACATGACGACGACGGTATTTTATATCTGGGTCTTAAAGATTTTTTGTTCAATCCGGATAGTTTTAAGCTTTAGTTTTTCTAAAGGAAATAAGCGAAAAAGCAGGGATACAATTCTTTCCGCTGAAAAAACAGTAACAAATTACCTTTTTTCGGTGAAATCAAATGATAAACAAAAGAATTTTGACAGCATACATTCATTTTTGATAAAATTTCAAGCGTTATGGAAATATATTTGGAAAATTTCGGCAAAATAAAAAATGCAAACATAAAAATTGACGGGCTGACACTTATTGCCGGTAAAAATGATACAGGTAAATCAACTGTCGGAAAATGCCTGTTCGCATTAATTAAATCAATACACAATTATAACAATCTTTTTGAAAATATCATAAAAAGAGACATTTATTCCAGAATGCCATCTTTGATTATGGAACTTTTTAAAGAGTATAAAATAGATGATGGATTAAAGCAGGAGTTGAATAAATTTAACGGCAGTATGAATTCGGTTTTGTATTTAAAAGAAAGTGCCGGAAAAATAGAATTTGACGATATTAAAAATATTATTTCTTTGGTTAGAGATTTTATTTTAAAACAAGAAACAAAAAACATTGTCATAAATAAACATATAGCGGAAATAGAAAAATTAATTTTGGAAAAAGAACAAACTTCCGACACAGATAAACTGGAAAACATTTTAAATAAAGATGTTTTTTGGGGAACATTTTTCGGCAGTTTAAATAATTCCGTTCATATAAAAGATAAATCCGTAATTTCTTACAGGCAAAATAATGAAACTTCCGTTATAGATTTGTCCGTAGAAAACAACAAATTCTCCATTCAAAAATTTAATATAAGCAACTTGATAATGTCTTTAAAAGATGTTACTTTCATAGATACGCCTTTGTTTTTGGAAGAAGGAAATTCGGGAAACTCTTCTTATGCTCAGGATTTATTGTTTAAAAAAAATAAACTTAAATTGAAGTTTAATGAAATGATAAGTAACGGTAACACTTCCATTCTGAATGAATTTATGGAAGTTTTCGGTTCTTCAAAATTTGTCTGCAATAATGACCAAATAAAATATAAGGTAGAAAATAATTCCGAAGATTTAATGATACACAATATTGCCAGCGGTTCAAAATCTTTCGGATTATTGTATCTTTTATTAAAGGCAGGAATAATAACCAGAGAAAGTTTATTAATTTTGGATGAACCGGAAAATCATCTGCATCCGGAATGGCAGATAAAATATGCGGAAATTATTTGTAAGATGGTAGCTGACGGCTTTTATATCCTTATAACGTCACACAGTCCTTATTTTATACAAGCACTTAGAATTTATGCAAATAAATATGGTATTATTGAAAATAAAACCGAATTTTATTTTGCTCAGGAAACGGATAAAAAGAATTACAGTTCCATTATTAATTTGAGGGATAAAGACGGAAATATAGAAGCCGAGAAAATTTTTGAAAGTCTTTATAAACCGCTTGAAGATTTAGATAATATTTTATTATGATTTTTAATAATTCGCTGTTATGTAATAAAACTTTGGAACAATGTTGTAAAGATAAATTCGGCTGTGACGGTATTTTCTGCTTAAATTTACGTTTAAAATATTTATCTTGTGATGATGTTGAGGGTTTTAAAGGCAGCGAAAGAATTTCTCTGGTAGATGCCGTCAGACTTTCGGATAAAAAAGACGGCAAATTTATATTGGTAGAAATAAAAAACAGTCCAATAAAAAATTTAACTCCTTGCGATGTAAAAAAACAATTGGAAAGTTCAATTAAATATTTAAAAAAAGAATATTATGATTCTTTACTCAACGGTGTAAAATTTTTTTTAGCTTTATCTCCTCAAAAAAACAAAAATACTGATACAAAAAACTTAAAAGAAAAAATCAAACTTTACCGCTTTAGTATGTTCTTTAATAAAAATTATAAGTTTTCCGTTGACGGAACAACATATCATATAAACTCCAAAATAATCAATTGTAATCAATCCGATGTTGAATGTAAATAAAAAACAAATGCCAATCCGCTGAAACTTTCAGAAAGGCATCTGTTTCATCTTATTATATTCAGGCTGCACTGAATATTGATGATCCGGAAAAAAGAAAACAGGAAACGGAATCTTTAAAACGTATAAAAGATTCT
>CAJOOL010000002.1 GCA_905236115.1 uncultured Endomicrobiia bacterium | reverse complement strand
TCTGCCATTTTGGATTTATCCACATAACCACGATAGATAGGAACACTGATTACTGATAGAATGATTACAATGGCGATTACGATAACCAGCTCCACCAAAGTGAAGCCAACATTACAAAACCTTTTCTTAAATTTCAAAGATTTTTTCATAATTTTTCTCCTTTTTGTTTTTATATTATCCGAGGCTAGCCCCTCGGGTTCCTCTTTTCAAACTGCAAGATTGCTTCGTCGTAACTTCGTTACTCCTCGCAATGACGACCAAAGACCACTGCGGGATCCCCGATAGTGCTGTTGCACGTGACATTCGGGGATAACAGACGAAAAAGAGCTTCTCAGCCATACCAAAAAACGGAGTTTTTTGGTATACTGTCGCCAAGAGATAAATGACTATGCGAAGTTTTTATCTTTTTTTCAAGCTGTGCTATGCTTTGGCAGTGCTTAAAAGTTTGTCGGTTTAAGTCTTCCAAAACAGCCCGCTTGGCTTTATTTTTTTATCAAGAAAGAGAAATCCGTTCTATCCCTTTTGGTATATTATAGCACATAAGGTATAAAAAATCAAGTAACAGAAATAATAAACTTCGGCATAGTATTCCGTGTCTTTTTGCGGGACATTTTCTGCACACGGCGTGCGGGAGTATTGGTATCTATGGAAAAAAACAAAAATTTATTTTCTGAAAACCTGAAAAAAATAATGTTTGAAAAAAACTTAAATCAGCAGGAAGTAGCCGATAAAATAGGCGTGGCACAGACCATTGTCAGCAGGTGGATAAAAGGTATAAGAAATCCGTCACTTTCTTCCGTAAAAAAACTATCTGCTGTTTTTGATGTACCTTTAAACTATTTTATAGGTGATGTGAATGAAGATAAAGATTTTATTGCGGATGATAAAGACAAAATAATTTTTCAGCTGACACAGGCTAATCTTCAGCTTGGAAAGGAAGTGATGAAGCTGGGAAAAGAAATTTTGAAAGAAATAAACGAACTGAAAAACAGGTAAAAATCTGCCGGCCGCCTATCAAACGGGGTATATCAAATTCGGTATCTCATAAAAAATTCAAAACAAAAAACCTGTAATTTTCAAATAATTAAAACCGCTTACCAAGGCATAAAAAACGGAATTTTTTTCGCTCAGCAGCAGAGCCGTATTTGCGTATAAAGAATAACACGTTATCAGCACAAAGAAAACAGTCAATAAATGTTTAACAAATACAGACTTTACTTCATTATAAAGAAAATTAAAAACAATAACCGACAGTATTACCATTAAAGCCAAATATTCAAATAAATATCTCATTACCATACCGAAAAATCCCGTAACGATGATATTTATCAAAATTATACAGGTAAGCAAACTTATAAAAATAAAAAAATTTCTGTTTTCTTTATATAATTTTTTTAAATACATCGGAAGAAAAACCAACAACAAAATTATCGGACACATCCAGATTATCCCCGTGACGGCTTCATTGCTGAGCCTGTGGCCGGAAGTTTGAGCTAAAGAAAAAACCGTGGTAAAATCCGTCTGCGGAAAAAGAAAAAGATTATTTTTAAGACCGGTTAATAAATGTTTTATATGAGGAGTATATTCGTATATATTTAATCCGTTGAGCTGATATTTAAAACCGAAATTGAAAATGGAATCAAACCGCAGATAATTATACAAAGCAATAACCGCACCGTAAAACAGACAGGGAATAAGAAAAATTATTGTTTGCTTCAAAATAAATTTTTTGTCTTTATTTTTGTTGACAAGAAGCACGGCACAGAAAAACAGCGGGATAAACAAAACATAATGAGGTCTTGCACCGACGGCAAGGCTGAGAAAAAGAGCCATAAAAAAAAGTATTATGTTATTGTAAGAAAAATATTTTTTATCAATATACATATAAAACAATAAGCAGGATGTTAATAAGAGAAAAAATGCAGTAACTATGGCAACTTCGTAAGTGGCACTGCGTATGACAAGAAACGGCGAAAGATTACAAACGCCTATAAGGAATATACTTAATACGGTTGCCGGTTGCCGGTTGCCGACTGCATAGACCTGCTGACGGCTTAAAAACAACGAGATTACGAAAATCAGACTTGACAAAACAAAAACCAAAAATTTATCGGTCAGATACAATCCGGTAAGAAAATGAAAAGGAAGATAAAACAACAAAACGGGAGTTATGCCGAAATACAAAAATATTTTACCGTTATAAAAACTCATATCCCATAAAACGGACAGACAATAAGAAACATATTGGTCTTGGTAGTCTCCGGTCTGTCCGGCATCAAGATAATATATGTAATTTCGGCAGAAATCTTTATCCTGAAAAAGCTCACATAAAAGTTCGTTGCCGACATCAATATAAAGTCTGCCGTTTTTAAAAGAGTCAATAAGCATATTGTATAAGTTGCCAACGTGGTAATAATACGGATTTTTACCGGGGAAGAAAGTTTCGCCGTGGTAGAAATTGTTGGATAAAAAGAAGTAATAAAAGATGACCATCAGCACGGGAATCAAAAGAAAAATATTTTTATATTTTGAAGAATTTTCGGCACGGGAAAAATTACCGGCAAGCACGGAAAGCAGTATTGAAAAACATAAGATATAAAAAACTATTGACAACAGCATTTGGGAATTCTCTTTTATTTTTTATTTCTGTTAGAATACAAATTTTTGTGTTATAATACAAAAATTCGGTCAAAAAAATCATAAAGGAAATGCCGATTGATTATATAAAATATTTTTATCCAATACAACTATCTTTACTTCCAATTCTCTAATTTTTCATACTGTTTTTATTTCAAACCGGGCACATCCCGTGCAGAGCATTTCGCCTGCCGTTCTCAACTCTTCAACTTTTCAACTTAATATGGTATAATACTTTTTTAAAATTTTTATATCGGGAGTTAAAAATGGAAGACTTAAAAAAAGTTGATACGGAAGTTGCAGAAATTATTGAACAGGAACATCAAAGACAGGAACTGAATATTGAACTTATCGCCTCGGAAAACCACACATCCAAAGCCGTTATGCAGGCTCAAGGTTCCGTCCTTACAAATAAATATGCCGAGGGTTACCCCGGAAGAAGATATTACGGCGGCTGTGAGTTTGTTGATAAAATAGAAACTTTGGCAATTGAAAGAGCCAAAAAACTTTTCGGTTGTCAGTTCGTAAACGTTCAGCCTCATTCCGGTGCTCAGGCAAATATGGCAGTATTTTTGGCACTGCTTCAGCCTGGCGATACCGTAATGGGTATGAGCCTTGATCACGGCGGACACCTCTCCCACGGGCACGCAATGAATTTCTCCGGAAAATATTTTAAAATAGTTCCTTACACCGTCAACAAAGATACCGAACTTATTGATTATGATTTAATGGAAAAGCTCGCACAAGAGCATAAACCGAAAATGATTGTTACCGGTGCCAGTGCATATTCCAGAGTTTGGGATTGGGAAAGAATAAGAAAAATTGCCGATTCCGTCGGAGCTTTTTTTATGGCGGATATTGCCCATTATGCAGGTCTTGTCGCCGCAGGCATTTACCCGTCGCCGATAAACTATGCCGATATAGTTACCACCACCACACATAAAACTTTAAGAGGTCCCAGAGGCGGTATAATAATGACCAACCGAGAAGACCTCGCAAAGAAAATCAACTCTGCCGTTTTTCCGGGCGTTCAGGGCGGACCTTTAATGCACGTTATAGCAGGTAAAGCCGTAGCATTTAAAGAAGCTTTAGAGCCGTCTTTCAAAGAATATCAAAAACAGGTTGCTGCAAATGCAAAAGTTTTTGCAAAAGTTTTGGCTGAAAGCGGCTTGAGAATTGTTTCCGGTGGGACTGACTGTCATATGTTTTTGGTAGATTTAAGACCGTTGAACGTTTCCGGTAAAGATGCTCAAATTACCCTTGAGAAAGCAGGCATTACCGCCAACAAAAATACCATTCCTTACGACCCTGCCAAGCCGATGATTGCTTCCGGTATCAGAATCGGTACCCCTGCAATTACCACCAGAGGAATGAAAGAAGCAGAAGTTACCAAGATTGCAAACTGGATAGTGAAAGTATTGAAAAATATCAATAACGAACAAGTGATTGCCGAAGTTAAAAAGGAAGTTACGGAGCTTTGCAAACAGTTCCCGGTATATTAGAACAGCGGGAAAATAAAATTATGAAACTGAAAGAAAAAGTTTACAAAAAAAATAAAATATACAAAGGCCGTGCGGTGAATTTCTGCAATGACGAAGTTGTTCTTCCAAACGGCCAAACAGCCGGACGTGAATATATTGACCACCCCGGAGCGGTAGCAGTGGTTCCTTTCGTAAATAAGACGGATATTGTTTTTGTCCGTCAGTACCGCTATCCCGTAGACAAAATAACTTATGAAATACCTGCGGGCAAACTGGACAGAAACAAAAAAGAATCTCTTCTTGCCTGTGTCAAAAGAGAGCTGAAAGAAGAAACAGGTTACACCGCAAAAAAAATAAAAAAACTTATTTCGTTTTTTCCGTCTACGGCATTTTCAAATGAAGAACTGCATATTTACACCGCCGAAGATTTAACCGCAGGCGAAACGCACCCCGACGAAGACGAATTTATAGAAAAAATAATTATTCCTTTTAAGCAGGCATTTGAAATGATAAAAAGCGGAAAAATAAAAGACGCCAAGACAGTGATAGCACTGCTTTATCTGAAAAATACATTGCCGAAATTATAATTTTGTGCCGGCACGGAAGCACCACAAAATATATCCTCAGAACAGACATCTAACGAGAGAAAAACTTGTGGAAAAATATTTTAAACTGAAAGAAAACGGAACGAGTGTAAAACAGGAATTTATTGCAGCTCTCGTTACGTTTTGTTCAATGATATACATATTGATACTTAACGCCGGCATATACACTAACCCTTTCGGAAACGGCGAAAATATTCTCGGTCTTCCTTTTGGTGCTGTTTACATAGGCACAGCTTTATCTGCGGTTGTCGGCTGTATGCTGATGGGCTTTATTGCAAGGCTTCCGATTGCATTAGCCGGCGGAATGGGGCTGAATGCTTTCTTCGTTTATACGGTCTGTATTGCTTCGGGCTTTTCTTACGAAAATGCACTTTTGATAATTTTTTTTGAGGGCTTGATTTTTTTAATATTAACTCTTACCGGCGGAATAAAAAAGATATATGAAGCTGTTCCCGACAGTATCCGCTTTTCCATTCCTGCAGGTATCGGGCTTTTTATGACGCTTCTGGGGCTTCGCAATTCCGGAATAATCGTTCCCGATGAAGCAACGGGTTTATCCTTAAATTCATTTAATATTCTGCATACATCTTTTCAACAAATTTTTTCCGCATTCATTACATTATTCAGCCTGTTTGTTATTGTTATTTTGATCAAGAAGAAAATAAAAGGAAGTATTTTATGCGGAATTCTATCCGGAGTATTTTTATATTATTCTGTTGTATGGTTCGTTCCGGATTTGCATAAAGAAATAAATACCGCAGCCTTAAACCCCGTAACTTCTTTAAAAGAATTTTTTGATTATTCTTTTTTCAAGGCTTTTACGGCAGGTTTTGATTTCAGTGGATATATTGCAAAATACGGTTTTATCAATTTCGTTTTAACGGTAATAACCACGACGATTTCATTTTGTTTGGTAAATGTTTTTGACAATATCGGCTCGCTGCAGGCTGTCTGCGATTATGGAAAACTTTTAAAAAACAACAATATCCCCGACATAAATAAGGCAATGAAAGCAAGTTCTTTTTCCACAATGGCCGGTGCCGTTATGGGTGTGTCAACGGTTACAACGTATGTGGAATCGGCAGCAGGTATTGCCGAAGGGGGAAAGACAGGCTTAACGGCGGTTTTCGTCGGAATATTTTTCTTCATTGCGGCATTTCTCAGTCCTGTCGCACAGTTTATTCCGGGATGTGCCGCATCGTCCGCATTGATATACATAGGTGTTTTGATGATACCGTCCGTAAAAAATATAGATTGGAATAATATTGAAAATACTCTTCCTGCATTTTTGACAATCTGTATGATGCCTTATACTTGCAATGTATCCAACGGTATAGCTTTCGGCTTATTGTCTTATGCTGTAATAAATGTTTGTCTGGGCAAAATTAAAGAAGTGAAATTTGCAACTTGGGTTATAGTTGCATTATTTTTAACGACTCTTTTGTTATCTCACTAAATCATTTTTTTCTTTTCAAATTTTTCAACTTGTGTGTGTTGGCAAATAAACAAGAATATTGTATAATCACATTATGAACAGAGAAGAGATATTGGAATTTTTAAGACAGAAGAAACAAATATTATCTAAAGAGTACGGGATAAAAACTTTAGGTTTGTTCGGTTCTTACTCCACCAATAAACAAAGGAAAAACAGCGACATAGATATTTTGGTTGAATTCAGTAAATCAATATCTCTTCTGAAATATCTGAAACTTGTAAACAAACTAAGTAAAGAGACAGGCAAAAAAATAGATTTAGTTATGAAGTCTGCTCTTAAAAAGAATATCGGTAAACAAATTTTAAAAGAAGTGGTATATGTATGAGAATATATACTGATTATTTCCAAGACATTATTGATTCTTGTAAATATATAAAAGAATTTACAAAAGACATGAATTATAATCAGTTTTTTGTTGATATAAAAACTCAGTATGCTGTTACAAGAGCATTATCAATCATAGGCGAAGCCGTAAAAAAAATACCGAATTCTATTAGAGAAAAATATCCTGATATACCATGGAAAGAAATGGCCGGAATGAGGGATGTTTTGGTACATAATTATTATGGAACTGAAATCATAGGAAATAAAAAATTATGGTACACGATGTCGGCAGTATAGGGCTGTTGTTTACTTTTACAAGTGCTTTAACTATCGCTTTAATTTTCGGTTTCATTGCACAGAAAATAAAATTATCGCCTTTGACAGGATACCTTACAGCCGGTGTTTTGGTCAGTCCTTATTCTCCCGGAATTGTCGCCGATATTAATGTAACTCAGCAGTTTGCCGAAATAGGCATTATTCTTTTAATGTTCGGCGTTGGACTGCATTTTAAACTTTCGGATTTGCTTGCCGTTAAAAAAATAGCAATACTGGGTGCAGCTTCTCAGATAATAATAAGCACTTTAATTTCGGCAGTGTTGGTTCATTTTTTAGGATGGTCATGGGTATCGGGAATAATATTCGGCATATCTCTTTCGGTGGCAAGTACGGTGGTTCTGACAAGGGTATTATCGGATAACAGGCTTTTGCATACGGCTACTGGACACGCTGCAATAGGCTGGCTGATAATGGAAGATATTTTTACTATTTTGGTTCTTGTTCTTATGCCGGTATTTTTTGACAAAACTTCGTCCGGCGGAAATATTGCCGTAACGTTTTTTCTTACTTTATTGAAACTTATTTTCTTAATAATTTTTGCACTGGTTATCGGGCAGAAAGTTATACCGATACTTTTAAGATACATTGCAAAAACCGGCAGCAGAGAACTTTTCACTTTGTCCGTTCTTGTTATCGCTTTGGGAATTGCCGTCGGTGCCGCACAACTTTTCGGTGCCTCAATGGCGTTGGGAGCATTTCTTGCGGGGATGGTTGTGGGACAATCCGATTTCAGTGCCAGAGCCACTTCGGAAGCTCTTCCAATCAGTGATGTTTTTACGGTTTTATTTTTTGTTTCGGTGGGAATGCTTTTTAATATTTCTTCCGTAGCAGCTTCATGGCAGCTTATTGTAATAACTTTTGCGGTTGTTATTTTGGTAAAACCCGTTGTTGCAACATTGGTGGTTTTATTCTTAAAGCAACCCATGAAAAAAGCAATCCATATCGCAGCGGCATTAGGACAGATAGGAGAATTTTCTTTCGTGCTGGCATCGGTTGCCGTATCATATAATTTAATTCCGCAGCAAGCCTACAACGCAATAATATTTGTTTCAATAGTTACAATAACTTTTAATACCTTGGTTTACCGCTGTATAGAACCCGTATTAAAATATTTAACAAAAAAAGGAATATTGAAAACAGATTACACAATAGATAACGAAATAGAAAAGTTAACAAAAGATGTTCGTCATATTATTATTGTCGGCTACGGCCCCGTGGGCAGAACGGTGTCAAATATTTTGCTGAAAGAAAAAATTAATGTGATAGTAATAGAAATGAATATTGATACCGTGCGGGAAATAAAGAAAGCCAAAACCGAAGGGCTGTTTGCGGTACACGGGGATGCTTCCCAAAGAGAAATTCTTTTATCGGCAGGGATAAAGACCGCGGAATCTTTTGTAATATCCACGCCTGTTGCACCTGCAAAAGATATTATAGAAGTGGTAAAATCCTTAAATTCAAGAATAAAAATTTTGATAAATACCGCCTATCTTAAACAGGCACAAAATTTCAGAAAAGATTCCGATTTGATAGTTTGTTCCGGCGAAGGGTCTGTGGCACTGGCTCTTTCAAAAATCATTCTTAAAAGTTTCGGGAATACGGAAGTGGAAGCCGAACTGAATAAGATTTATGAAGAGCTGGTTTGACACTGTCCGCCGTTTCTATCTTCTCTTCTTGGCGGTTGCGATAGTTAAAGGAACTACAAAAAGAGCAACAATTACCGAGCCTGCCAATGCCGGCCAAAAACCGTCTACGGAAAAACCTGAAACGATTTTCGCGGTGAGCATAAACAAAAGTGCATTTATAACCAAAGTAAATAAACCTAAAGTTATAATATTAATAGGCAAAGAAATATACATAATAAACGGTCTTATAAAAATGTTTATTAACGTTATAACCGCCACAACAAGCAACGCTGTCCAAAATCCCGCTACAGAAATCCCCGGAACAAAATACGCCGTCAACATAATAATAATTGCCGACACAACCCAGCTTAATACTGCCTTTAACATAAAAAACTCCTTTTTTAATTTTTTATAGAATTTTTAAGAAAATGCCAATTAAGGAAACACTGATTAATTATGAATGAGTAAAGCCCGAAGCAGATTTTGCCTATAAAGAGGCGGTTGAACCGCTTCAAGCGGAAC
>CAJOOL010000001.1 GCA_905236115.1 uncultured Endomicrobiia bacterium | reverse complement strand
TTCCCATTCTGCTTTCACATGACCAATTGTAAAAGTATTTAAATAAAATAAATTTTATTTTGAATTTAATGCTGAAACAAATTTTATATTTTTATGATTTTGAAGTATTTTAATGGCAGTCGTATTTGAAAATGTATGCATAAAAGCATGATGTACAGTTAATACCAAATCCTGTAAATCGTCATCTTCCTCAAGCAATGTTACTTTTAAACCTGTATTTCTTAAATCTACATAAGAAAATAGTACCTGCAGACATAGCAAGATGCGGAACTAGCACTCTTATATCTGAACCAAATATTTGTTTTAAATAAAATACTATTGATTGTGTAGCTGCAATATTTCCACTGACCAATTAGGCATTAATAATCCTCTCTGTTTTTTAGATAAACCAATTCATTTGTAATCTTTATATTTTTAGATTCTACAGGTGCTGAACATTTTTGAAATGTTTTCGCAAAATCTTCTGCATTTGTGTATTCTTTCAAATCAGAAAGTCTAATTCCAAACAAATCAAAATCCTTAGAATAATCTTTAATCACTTAATAAACCTCCAAAATATAAATTACATTACGACTTTGCTATAATAAAGAATTTATAAAGTCAATAATCTTTGATACAAACTCTGTAGTTTTTATTCTTAAAATGCTACAATACAATATATACATCATTTGGAAATAGTCAATATTTATCAAAACTATTTTTAATATTTCCTTAAGGAGAAAAATCAATATGGAAAAACTTATCAAAGAACATATAATATCAAATTACGAATGTGACAGAAATGAAAATATAAAAATTATTTCCGTTTTTCATTTACTGCAGAATATGGCGGATGAACATGCCGAAAAACTGAATGCTGGATATACTTTCTGTAAGGAAAATCATTTGGCATGGATAGGAAGAGCATATCATATAAAAATATTTTCTCTGCCGAAAATTTTTGACAAAATAATATTGGAAACATGGCCTTGTGCAAGAACACCGCTTACCGCCGTAAGAGAATTTCTGATAAAAGATGTTTCCGGGAAAATTCTTATCCGTGCATCCAGTCAATGGGCAATGATAGACACCATAAAAATGAAACCGATAAAATTTGACAATTATAACCTTACTTATGACGTGTTGCCGGAAAGAGCACTGGAAACGAATTTTATAAAAATTCAAAATCCGCAAAACATTACTTCCGAAAAACAGATACAGATAAGGGAAGATGATATTGACAGCAACGGACACGTAAACAATTGTGTTTATCCTATGTGGGCTATGGAAACTTTTTCAAGACAGTATAAAGAAAATTTTGCGTTGGACGAAATGGAAATAAATTTTAAAAAACCTGTTTTTAAAGAAGATAATTTTGTTACGGCAAAAACGCAAAATTTAAATGACGACGAATTTATTATTTCAGTCGGCACAGCCGAAAAAGAAGCCGCATTGATAAAAGTGAAATTTAGAATTGCTGAATATCTATCTTGAAGAAAACATAAGAATAGATATAAGAAATGCCATATTCGGAGAAATTGCTGTTAATACACTTATGCACAGAGAATATATGATGCATGAGTTTGCAAGATTTATTATAGAGAAAAACCGAATAATTATAGAAAATGCCAAAATGCCAACAGACCTTATATACATGGAATTTTAAAACCTGCCGAATTTATTCCTCATACGAAAAATCCTGCTATTGCCAAAGTGTTTAAAGAAATAGGGTTTTCAGAAGAACTTGGCTCAGGTGTCAGGAAAATATTGAAGTATTCAAAACAGTATTTCGGTGTTAATCCTATCTCAAGAAACTCCAACGAATTTAGAGGCAAAAAGCCTTGCGGTTTCCGTTCAGAATTAATCAGTGTTTCCTAAATACTTGGCGGAAAATATTGAGCAGTAAATAATTGCAGCCTCTTGACAAATTTTTAAACTTGTTGTATAATTAGCAACTGTTACAAAAGAGTGCTAAAAATACAATTTGTAATTTACAATTTAGAATTAAACGATAATTGCAGTTTGAAAATACAAGATAAAGAATTTTAAAAAAATTTTTAATAGGACAGGAGGCAGCAAAATGAAGTTAAGACCGTTAGGTGACAGAATTTTGGTTAAAGCCGAAGAACCGAAAGAAAAGAAAATCGGCGGAATCATTATTCCCGATACCGCAAAAGAAAAACCGCAAGAAGGAACAATTATCGCCGTAGGCAACGGAAAAATCGGTAAAGACGGGAAAGTTATCCCTATGGATGTAAAAGTAGGCGATAAAGTATTGTACGGAAAGTATTCCGGAAACGAAGTTAAGATAGATAATGAAGCATTTTTAATAATGTCTCAGGATGATGTACTTGGAATTTTGGAATAATAAAAGGAGAAACAAATGGCAAAACAATTAAAGTATACAGATGATGCAAGAAAAGCAATGAAAGACGGCGTAGATAAACTTGCCAATGCCGTAAAAGTAACACTTGGACCTAAAGGAAGATACGTAGTTCTTGATAAAAAGTTCGGTTCACCTACAGTAACAAACGACGGTGTAACTATAGCAAAAGAAATAGAACTTGAAGATCCGTTTGAAAATATGGGTGCACAGCTTGTTAAAGAAGTTGCTTCCAAAACCAACGATATCGCAGGCGACGGAACAACAACCGCAACGGTTTTGGCACAGACAATGATTGGTGAGGGTTTAAGAAACATCACATCAGGTGCAAACGCAAACCATATAAAGAAAGGTATAGAAAAAGCAGTTGCTTCAGTTATAGACGAAATTAAAAAAGTTGCAAAGAAAGTAAATTCCAAAGAAGAAATCGCTCAGATAGCATCAATTTCTGCAAGCGATAAAGAAATCGGCGACTTGATTGCAAACGCAATGGACAAAGTCGGCAAAGACGGCGTTATCACCGTTGAAGAGGGCAAAT